>JAWWPE010000088.1:0-7826 GCA_033850895.1 Nocardioidaceae bacterium
GGTCGCACTCGGGGGCTGGCCGTTCGTCGTCGACGCCGTCCGCGCGAGCTCTGTGCTGGCCCTCTTGCCCTTCTGGGTGGCTGCAGTACTGGTTCCGGTGGCCCTGCTGGGATGGGTCTCCCGCACCGGACCGTTGTTCGAGACCGTGTCGGCATTCCTCCTCGTGTATTCCCTGGTGTTCTGCGTCGTGGGCAGGCCGGACAATGCCTACTGGGGTGCCTTCCTGGGGATTCTGCTGGTGCCGGGTGTCGCCTTCGGCGTGGGATTCCTGGTCTCCGTGACGGGCGGGCAGGCCCGGTCGAGGCGACCCTCGCTCGCCAGGTGACCGAGCCTGCTCCAGGCCCTCGCTTTCGTCGATTCCTCTGACGTGGCGCGTTGCCGGGCATACCTTCGAACCAGGGAGAAATGAGGGAGCCATCATGAATTCTTGTCATCGTCGACCCACGAATCAGCGGGGCGTGACGTCGATCGAGTATGCGCTGGTCATCGGGCTCGTGAGCCTGCTTGTCGTCGCTGCGGCAGTCAATCTGGGAGGCGGTTTCACGATCTGGGCCACCTCGCTGGCGAACACCATCGGCACGCTGCTCAGCTGATCTGCTCGGCCCGGCCGGCATGTCCCTTCACGCGGGGGGTAGTCATTTCGAACCATGAAAAACGGTTCCAAGGTTGACTGCACAACCTGATTTCAGAGCCTATGTTTCTCGGTAGGGAGCGTCACCAACCTGGTGACGATGCAAGAAACTTGAGGGAGTAATCATGTTCGTTTTCGCGACTGTTCTGTCGTACATCGCCGGTCTCCAGGACCGCAAGGAAGACAAGGGCGCGACCGCGGTTGAGTACGCGCTCGTCGTCGGTCTGGTCTCCATCGTCGTCGTCGCCGCAGTGGCCCTGTTCGGCCCGAAGATCACGACGTTCGTCAACGGCGTCAGCTTCCGCTGATCGAGCCGTAGCCGATCCGGTTCGGTGCCGGTCGCTCGCATGGGAGTGGAGCGACCGGCCCGGCCGGACGTGGTGATGGCCAGCGAAGCTGGCACCACACCACATCAAGTCTCGCGTGGGTCTCGGGCCCGATCGTGAGTCGGCACCGCAAGCCGGTGCCAGTCGTCTAGGGAGAGCCATCCAGGTGGCTACGACACTTTGAAGAGGGAGAAACTCATGTTCGACCACGTATTCGCATATGTGATGGCGGCCATGACCGAGCGCGAGGACAAGGGTGCAACTGCGGTTGAGTACGCACTGGTCATCGGGCTCGTGTCGATCGTCGTTGTCGCTGCAGTGGCCTTGTTCGGTCCGCAAGTCGTGACATTCGTCAACGGCGTCAGCTTCCGCTGACCGACCGCAGGACACAGACGGCGTCGCCGCTCGGGCGGTGGCGCCTCTGGACAGGGTGGGCGTGCACCTGCGAGCCAGCCCACCTTCCAGTTGAGGGGCCACGGGAGTAGGCCCGGCACTGCTGACATGGGTGGGAGCACATGTACGCATCACGAGAAGAACGCGGAGTGGCGGCCGTTGAGTTCGCCCTCATCGTTCCGCTGCTCATGCTGTTCCTCTTCGGCATCGTCGAGGGAGGGACCCGCTACACGCAGCAGAACCAGCTGAACCACTACGCCTTCATGACGGCACGGGACCTTTCGATCGACCCGACCAAGTCGGCCACCGCGGACTTCAACGTCTTGAAGGGCAGCGACACCAATACCTACACCGTGACGGTGACGCCGGGCCCCGTGTCGTCGGCGGGTGCGCTGTGCGGATCCTCGACGAACAACCAGGTGACCGTGGTCATCTCCTCGGATCGCACGTCGCCGAGCGGCATGTTCGGCAGCTACACCCTCACGGGAACGGGCGTGGCGCGATGCGAGAACTGATGAGCCGGTTCAACCATCCGCGTGATGAGCGCGGCGTGGCTGCGATCTTCTTCGGCCTGTTCATCACCGTGCTCGTCGCCAGCTTGGGCTTGAGCATCGACATCGGCAACGTCGCGTACCAGCGGAACAAGGCACAGCACGCCGCCGACCTTTCCGCGCGGACGTTGGCCATCTCATGCGCTAAGAACCCGAACGGCTCGGAGTGCGTCAATCTGCAGGCATCTGCGCTCACCATCGCCGCTCAGTCGATCACCGGCAGCACGGTGTCGGCGACCCGGACGGCTTCGTTGGGGCAGGTGAAAGTCACCGTCAGCGAGGATGTCGCCACCCCGTTGCTGAGCGTGCTGGGGATCACGTCCAAGCCGGTTTCGGCGACTGCGGTGGCCTCGGGCGCCGGCCATCCCACCTCCGGTCTGGTCGCGCTGCCGCTCGGCGTGTCGTACTGCACGTGGAAGAACAACGCGGCGTTCGCCGGCACGTCGACGGAGGCCGCGCACAAGACCGCGATCCGTACGGACACCCTGCAGAGCCTGCGCACGATGCTGTCACCCATCGACACCTCCACACTCCGCAACCTGCTGGACGTCAGCGGATTCGAGGACTACCTGGACACCACGGCGGTCGACAAATGTGCCGATGAGGACGGGAGCCAGATCGGTACGTTCAAGGGCGCCGTGTGGCTGACCGGGGAGACGGTGGTCAGCGGAATCACCAAGGGCTTGTTCGGCTGGGACGCCTCGAAGTGCGAGCTGCACACGGACAACGAGCTCAGCACCTTCCTGGGTGGTTTGCAGGGCGCCGCGCTCCTGCCGCAGGGATGTGCCTCGCAGTTCGGCAACGGCAAGCCCGTGGACGTCGGCAAGACCATCCTCATCCCGGTGTTCAAGCCCTACTCGACGTTGCAGGCCGACTACGGTCTCAAGCTGGCGACGGCCTGCGCAAGTCTCTTGGGTGGCACGCACTCCTGCGTGGAGGTGCCGCCCAAGCTGGGCGTCGACATCGTCGGGTTCGCGCCGTTCGTGGTCACGGGTTGGAAGTATCCGGGCAATCCGGCGAATGTCGACCAAAGCGTCGCCTGCGCCACGATTCCGCTCCAGTACAACCTGAAGTCCGCCCTGCTGAACACGCTGAGCCTGGTCCAGCTCATCGCGAATCTCGGCCTCAGCGTCGTCAACGGCGTGCTCGGTCAGGACCTCACCGCGTCCATCACCTGCAACGGCCTGCAGGGCTACTTCACCAAGACATTCGTCAAAGATCCCAACTTCACCTATGTCGGATCGTCCGACGAATTCGGCGCCCAATACGTCCGACTCACGCAGTGAACCGGTCCATCCATCCACGGTCAATCGATGAAGGGAAACCATCGACATGAACAAGAGAGCAATCGCCGCAATCGCCGCGGGTGTGCTCGCCCTACTGGGTGTGCTGGTCCTGGTGTTGTACGCACAAGGGGCCAACGACCGGGCGTTCAACGGCGCCAAGCTGGTCCCGGTCGTCCGCTTCACCAACGACGTGAGTGCCGGTACGTCGGCCGCCGACCTCGCGGCCGACACGCAGATTGCCAAGCTGCCGTCGGCGTCCGTGCCAGCTGGTGCCGTCACCAATCTCTCGCAGGTGGCCGGCCTCAGCACGAATGCCAGCGTCCAGAAGGGTGAAGTCCTGCTCAAGTCGCGGATGGCAGCCCCGGGGGGCCGGAGCAAGGGCAGCACCGGAGTGCCGAAGGGCTACCAGGAGATCTCGATCGCCCTCGATGCCGAGCACTCGGTGGCTGGCTCACTCAAGGCCGGCGACCGGGTCGGTCTGATCGCGACGTTCGAGCCGAAGGACGGCACCAAGGCTCAGTTCACCAACTTCTCACTCAACCAGGTGCTGGTGATGAAGGCGGACACGACGTTCGCGACGGGCAACAAGGCTGACATCACCGCGACGATGGTGACCCTCGCGGTCAAGGAGCTGCCGGCCGAGAAGATCGCCCACGCGCAGAAGTGGGGCGCGGTGTGGCTGACCCGGCAGAACGCCGACACCGACACGTCGGGTTCGAAGATCATCACGGCCGAGGACGTGGTGAAATGACGCGCACGCTGATCCTCGCCGGATCCAATGAGTTCGTCGCCCGGGTGAACGTGCTGCCTGGCACCCAGGTCGTCTCGCTGACCCGGGACACGATCGAGTCCGAGCGATTCGATCTGATCCGCAGCCTCGATCCGCAGGCACTTCCCGACATCATCTTCGTCGGAGCGGCGTTGCCGATCGATCTCGCGCTGTCCATCGGCCGCACGACTGACGAGACCTATCCGTCGATCGACCTGGTGCTGGTGGATGAGGTGCCGCTCGACACCATGGTGGACGTCATGCGGTCGGGCTACCGCGACGTCATGCCGGCGGACGTCGCCGAGGACCGCCTGCGGGAGGTGCTCAGACGTGCCGAGCTGCATCGTCTGAGGGCCGACGCGCCTCCGAGCATCGGGGTGGCTCCACCGCTGGCGTCGCCGGACGAGAGCCGCACGATCACGATCGTGTCGCCGAAGGGTGGGGTGGGCAAGACCAGCATCGCCACCAACATGGCGATCGGACTCGCCGAGGACCACCCGTCCGATGTCGTGCTCGTCGATCTCGACCTGCAGTTCGGGGACGTCGCCTCGACGTTGGACCTCACCCCGGCCCATACGATCGAGGAAGCCCTGTCGCCGTCGGCCGCCGCCGACAACCTGATCGTGAAGACGATGTTGACCGTGCACTCCTCGGGGTTCCACGTGCTGTGTGGAGCCGAGTCGCCGGCCGCAAATGATGAGGTGACCGGGCCGCAGATCGTACGGCTGCTGACCCAGCTGGCGACCCAGTTCCGCTACGTCATCGTCGACACGGCCGGCGGGCTCACCGAGCCGACATTGGCGGCACTCGAGGTGACCGATGACATCGTGCTGGTGTCGACGATGGACGTGGCGTGCGTACGCGGTGTGCGCAAGGCGGTCGAGCTGCTGTCGCAGATCGGCCTGCTCCCGGGGTCGCGGGTGCTCGCGCTCAACCTGGCCAGCAACCAGTCGGGCATGAAGGTCAAGGATGTGGAGGCCGCCGTCGGGCTGCCGGTCGACATCGTGATCCCGCGGTCGAATGACGTGCAGCTTGCGTCCAATCACGGCATTCCGCTGATGCTGAACAAGAAGAAGGGCGGGCCGTTCGTCAAGGCGATCCGCACGCTCATCACACATCTGGAGAACCTGGGCACGCCCACGCAGCGGACCCACAAGCGACTGGACGTCGCATGAGGACGATGTCATGAGTCTCAGCGATCGGCTGGCCACGGCCCGAGATCGGTCACTGCTGCAGGCCCACGTGGACCTGCAGTCCGATCCCGACGCGCTGCCGCACTACGAGATCAGCCAGGATGCCGCGCCCCAGCTCGTCGTCACCGATGCGCTCGCTGCGGTCAAGGCCCGCGCCGTCGAGGAGCTGTTCAAGCGCCTGGGCAGCCGTATCAATGACCCGTCGCTGACCGAGGCCCAGCTGCACGAGTTCGTACGCGAAGAGCTCGTGGCGATCATCGAGGACGAGCAGCTGCTGCTCACGACCGAGGAGCGCAACCGCTTCATCCAGGACATCGAGGACGACGCACTGGGGCTCGGCCCGCTGCAGCGCGTGCTTGAGGACCCCACCGTCACCGAGATCATGGTCAACGGTCACGACACGATCTACGTCGAGCGGGACGGCAAGATCACCCGCAGCCCGCTGCGGTTCGCCTCCGAACAGCACCTGCGCCGTGCGATCGAGCGCATCGTCGGTCGCGTCGGCCGACGCATCGACGAGTCGTCGCCGATGGTCGATGCCCGCTTGCAGGACGGCTCGCGGGTCAACGCCGTCGTGCCGCCGCTCGCCGTCAAGGGCTCGTCGCTCACGATCCGGAAGTTCTCGGCCACACCGTTCACGGTCGACAATCTGATCGAGTTCGGCTCGATGTCGCCGCAGATCGCCAACTTGTTGAGGGCCGCGGTCGAGTCGCGGCTCAACATTCTGGTCAGCGGCGGCACCGGCACCGGCAAGACCACACTGCTCAACGTGCTGTCGGGATTCATTCCCGACGGTGAGCGCATCGTGACGATCGAGGACGCGATCGAGCTCAAGCTCCAGCAGGAGCACGTCGTGCAGCTGGAGGCACGGCCGCCCAACATCGAGGGTCAGGGCGAGATCACGATCCGCGACCTCGTACGCAACTCGCTCCGCATGCGACCCGACCGGATCGTGGTCGGAGAGTGCCGAAGCGGTGAGGCGCTCGACATGTTGCAGGCCATGAACACCGGCCATGACGGTTCGATCAGCACGTTGCACGCCAACGCGCCACGCGACTGCATAGCCCGCCTCGAGACCCTGGTCCTGATGGCCGGCATGGACCTGCCGTTACGGGCGATCCGCGAACAAATCGCGTCCGCGGTCGACGTCATCGTCCAGATCCAACGCCTCCGCGACGGCACCCGGCGGGTCACCCACGTGACCGAGGTGCTGGGCATGGAGGGCGATGTCGTCGTGCTCCAGGACGTCTTCGTCTTCGACTTCTCCGCAGGCGTCGACGAGCACGGCACATTCCGCGGCGTGCAGAAGCCGACCGGAGTGAGGCCGCGATTCAGCGACAAGTTCGAGGAGTACGGCGTCGACTTCGACATCTCCAACTTCAGTCTGGCGAGGTCAAGCTGATGTCTCTTCTTCTGGTGGGAATCCTCCTGGTCACGGGAGCCGTCGCGATGCTGGCGCAGGCCCTGCTGGGCGATCCGGTGCCGCGAATCTCCAAGGCGCGCCGGCTCGGCACGGTCGCGAAGACCGAGCCGCTGTGGCGCGTGGCATACCGCACCGTCGTCGGTGGCGTCGACGCGTTGCTCAAGAGCCGCGGGTGGGTACCGTTCCGGGCCAGCGAGCTGGAGATGGCCGACATCAAGAAGCCGCTGAGCGTCGTGGTCACCTGGGTCGTCGGTGGCGCCGGAGCGGCGTTCGTGCTCGGATCGGTACTGGGCAGGAGCGTCTTCACGGGTGCGTTCCTGGCCGTGCTGGTCCCGGTGGGCGCCAAGGTGGCTTTCCGGTTCCGCGCCGGTCGACGGCGCAAGGAATTCGCCAAACAGCTCGACAACACGCTGCGGATCATCGCTTCGGCGCTCCGAGCCGGTCAAAGTCTGCAGATCGCGCTCAACTCGGTCGCGGCCGACGCGGCCCCGCCGATGGCGGAGGAGATCACCCGGATCATCAACGAGAACAGGCTGGGCCGAGACCTCGTCGAGGCCATGACCGACTCGGCCGATCGCATGGACAACGAGGATTTCCTCTGGTTTGCCGAGGCGGTCGAGGTCCAGCGCGACTCCGGCGGCAACCTCAACGACATCATCGACACGGTGGCCGAAACCATCCGCGGACGGGCCGAGATCCGCGAGAAGGTGCGAGCGTATGCCGCCGAGGGCAAGGCGTCCTGCTATGTGTTGATGGCGTTGCCGATCGCGCTGGCCGTCGCGTACTCGCTGATGAACCCGGGCTATCTCGATCCGCTGTTCAGCGAGACGATCGGTCGCCTGCTTCTTGTCCTGTCCGGCGTCCTCTACACGATTTCGTGGTTCTGGATGCGCGCCATCATCGCGATCAAGGTCTGAGGTCCAGTCATGCTGTTTCTGGGAAGCATCTTTCTGCTCAGCGCCCTCTGCGCGCTGTCCGTCTCGCTCGGCCTCGTCGCCCTGCCCGACCGCGCCGTCCGTTCGCGCCTCCTCGACGAGGATCGCGTCACCGCGGCGGAGAAGCCGAGCGGCAAGAGGATCAGACAGGTCGATGCGCCAGAGGACGCTGCGCGACTTGTCGTGTCCGGCGGGATGCTTCGCCGGATCGAGCGCAATCTGCTGCTGGCCGGTCATCCGGCCGGCTGGTCCATGCGCAACATCATCATGGCGAAGATCCTGATCCCGATCCCGGTGCTGCTGCTGATGACCAAGGTCG
>JAWWPE010000101.1:0-2818 GCA_033850895.1 Nocardioidaceae bacterium
ACGATCACCAGCGCGATGCTGAGGACGATGCCGAGCGACGCGGCCAGCAGGTATGACTTCGTCCAGCCGAGATGGCCGAGCGCCCAGGTCATCGGGATCGCCGCGATGATCGCGCCGAGCTGTCCGATCACGCCGGTCAGCTGGGTCACCAGCGGGACGCGACGCGGCGCGAACCAGGTGTTGACCAGGCGCAGCACGCAGATGAACGTCATCGCATCGCCGACTCCGACGAACAGCCGCGCCAGGATCGCCAGCGGGTAGGTGTCGGCGAACGCGAAGCCGGCCTGCGCGACGGTCAGCGTCAGGGCTCCGGTGAGCAGCACGCGCCGCGGGCCGAAGCGGTCGACGAGCAGCCCCACCGGGATCTGCATCGCGGCGTAGACCATCAGCTGCAGCATCGTGAACGTCGCCAGCTGGGCGGCCGAGATGTCGAAGCGTTCGGTCGCAGCGAGGCCGGCGACGGCGAGCGACGAACGGTGGAACACCGCCAGGAGATAGACCAGCAGGGCGACGAACCAGATGCCGTACGCGCCCGGGTGGCGGTCGTTGGCGGGCTGGCTCACCCGGTCAAGCCTAGTGCCGGTGTGTCACCGTGGTGACCATGCAACCATCCCAGCTGAGCCTCGTGGACTGGCGCCGTCAGGTGAACGAGATGTACGCCGCGGTGCGCGACGATCCCGACCACGAGCGGGCCCATCGGCGGTGGCGCAGGGACCGGGATCGGCTGTTCCGCGAGCATCCGCAGACGCCGCTGCTGGAGGACGATCCGTTGCGCGAGACAGGGCTGCCGTACTGGCCGTACGACCCGGCGATGCGGTTCGAGGCACCACTGCTGCCGGCCGAGTCACAAGATCCGGAGGACTCTAGGCGCGAAGCGCCGGGAGCGAGCTCTGCGAGCGAAGACGATCGCGTCTTCCAGGCGGGTGAGGACGGGGAGCTGGTGATGCAGCTGATCGGACGGGTCGAGCTGCCCGAATCGATCGGCGGAAGCCTCGACGTCTGGTGGATGCGCCAATACGGCGGGGGCATCTTCCTGCCGCTCCGCGACGGGACCGCCGGCGACGGCAGCTACGGCGCCGGGCGGTATGTGCTCGACACCGCGAAGGGCTCGTGGCTCGGCGGAGCTGACGATCGTCTCGTGCTCGACCTCAACTTCGCGTACCACCCGTCATGCCGCTACAACCCGCGATGGATCTGCCCGCTGGCTCCCCCGGGCAACACCATCACGGCCCGCGTCGAAGCCGGCGAGAAGCTCGAGCCCTAGAACGTCAGGGCCACCGCGGGGTCGTGCAGGATCGCGGCGACATCGGCGAGGAATCGCGAGCCCTGCTCCCCGTCAACGACGCGGTGGTCGAAGCTGAGCGCCAGGGTGGTGACCCAGCGCGCCACGATCTCGTCGTCGTCGCCGACCCACGGCCGCTTGTTGATCGCACCCACGGCGAGGATGCCGGCCTCGCCCGGGTTGAGGATCGGGGTGCCGGCATCGATACCGAACACGCCGATGTTGGTGATCGTGAAGGATCCACCATTCATCTGGGCGGGCTGGGTCTTGCCGTCCCGGGCGGTGCTGATCAGCTCACCGAATGCCTGTGCCAGCTCCAGCATCGACATGGCGTCGGCACCGACGATGTTGGGTACGACGAGGCCTCGCGGAGTAGCTGCCGCAATGCCGAGGTTGACCGACCCCTTCATCACGATTTCCTGCGCGGCGTCGTCCCAGGTGGAGTTGAGCTCCGGGGTGCGACGCATCGCCAGGCACACGGCCTTCGCCACGATCAGCAACGGTGACACCTTGACGTCGGCGAATGCCTTGTCCTGCTTGAGGCTGCTGACCAGCTCCATCGTCTTGCTGACGTCGACGGTGACCCATTCGGTGACGTGCGGGGCGGTGAACGCCGAGGACACCATCGCCTCGGCGGTCATCTTGCGCACGCCCTTGATCGGTATCCGGGTGTCGGTGAGGGCGGCAGGCCGCGACGCCGCGGGTGCCGAGCTCCGGCCGGCGAACGCCTCGACGTCTGCGCGGGTGATGATCTCGCCCTCGCACGGCACCTCGGCGAGGTCGATGCCGAGGTCCTTGGCCAGCTTGCGTACGGGCGGCTTCGCCAACGCGCGAAGCGGCTGGGTGGCTCGCGCCGCGGGAGCCGGAGCCTGAGCCTGAGCAACAGGCGCCGCAGCCGCCGCACCCTTGCGGGCCCGGCGCTTGGTCGACGCGGCACGCGGACCGTAGCCGACGAGCACGGACTGCCGCTCCTCGACGATCGGAGGTACGAGGTCCTCGACGCCGGCCACTGCGGTCGGCCCGCCGACCGGTGCAGCGATGCCGGCGTCCACCACCTCGTCGGCCGAGGTGATGCGGATGATCGGCGTGCCGACGTCCACGGTCGCCCCCTCGGCGACCAGGAGCTCCTCGATCGTGCCCTCGTAGGGGCTCGGGAGCTCGACGATCGACTTCGCGGTCTCGATGTCGACGATGATGTCGTTGACCTTGATGACGTCACCGACGCTGACCTTCCAGCTGACGATCTCAGCCTCGGTCAGACCCTCGCCCACATCGGGCAGCTTGAACTCGGCCATCAGAACGCCAGCGATCGGTCGACGCCGTCGAGGATGCGGTCGAGCCCGGGCAGGAACTCTTCCTCGCTCCGGCTGGGCGGATAGGGCAGGTCGTAGCCCGTGACGCGGATGACCGGTGCCTCGAGCGAGTAGAAGCAGGTCTCCGTGATCCGTGCGGCCAGCTCGGCACCCAGCCCCAGGGTCTGCGCTGCCTCGTGGACGACGACGGCGTGACCGGTCTTGCGTACGGACTCGAACACCG
>JAWWPE010000164.1:0-9483 GCA_033850895.1 Nocardioidaceae bacterium
AGCCGATCATCAGGAGCAGGAGTCCCCCGTCGTCGCCGTCTCCGAAAGCACTCTCGGCGACCGCGGCGACATTGGAGTCGTTGCCGGCATGCACTGGCAGGTCGAGGGCCGCGGAAAGCTGGGCGGCCAGATCGAGGGCCTCCCACCCGAGATTCGGGGCGATGATGACCGTGCCGGCGAGATCGATGATTCCGGGAGAGCCGACACCGACGCCGAGAATGCGACGAGACGTGGAGGTACGGAGGCGCTCGGCGAGGCCGCTGATCACCGAGATGTCGTCTCCGTGCTGGAACGCCACCTGTTCGCGGGTGAGGATCTGACCGTCGAGGTCGACGACGCCACCGGAAAGCTGGCCGTCGGCGGACAGGTCGAGGGCGATCACGACTGGTCCGACCTCTGACATGTCGACCAGGGTCGCGGGCTTGCCCATGTGGGTGCCCGGGCGTGTTCCGAGCTCGACGAGGAAGCCTTCGTCCATGAGCTCGGCGACCAGGTCGGAGACGGTGACTCGGGTCAGGAGCGTCTCGCGAGCGAGGTCGGCGCGACTGCGAGCGCCGTGATCGACCAGCTGTTGCAGGATCATGGCCCGGTGGTGTCGGCGGGCGTCCCCGGGGAGCACCTTTCCGACGGGCCGGCGACCGGCTGTCCTGCTCCTGCGTGGGCTCGAACTGATCTGCGTCACAAGTTAATAAAGCCCACTAACAAAGTCGCCGTCAAGCGACCCGGCGGTGGTAAGAGGCGGAATGCGGAGGTCTCCCGGCGAAATTCGGCGAGTCGGCGCCCGATAGCCTGACTGCTCACCCTCGGGCGTACGTCATCACGATGACGCACTCAGGCCCGCCGACACCCAGCCGGATCGGAAACACCATGGCATCGACCGTCGACAGCGTCATCAGCCTCAGCAAGCGCCGCGGCTTCGTCTATCAATGCGGAGAGATCTACGGCGGCACCCGCTCCGCCTGGGATTACGGCCCGCTCGGCGTCGAGCTCAAGGACAACATCAAGCGCCAGTGGTGGCGCTCGATGGTGCAGGGGCGCGACGACGTCGTCGGCCTCGACTCGTCGGTCATCCTGCCGACCGCCGTGTGGGAAGCCTCCGGCCACCTTTCCGCATTCGTCGACCCGTTGGTCGAGTGCCAGCACTGTCACAAGCGCTACCGCCAGGACCACCTGCAAGAGGCGTACGCCGAGAAGAAGAACATCGACGACCCCGATAGCGTCGACATGACGCTGATCGTCTGCGAGAACTGCGGCACCCGCGGCCAGTGGACCGAGCCACGGATGTTCAACGGCCTGCTCAAGACGTACCTCGGCCCGGTCGAGTCCGAGGAAGGGCTCAACTACCTGCGCCCGGAGACCGCGCAGGGCATCTTCATCAACTTCGGCAACGTCATGACGACCTCGCGCAAGAAGCCGCCGTTCGGCATCGGCCAGATCGGCAAGAGCTTCCGCAACGAGATCACCCCCGGGAACTTCATCTTCCGCACCCGCGAGTTCGAGCAGATGGAACTCGAATTCTTCGTCGAGCCCGGCACCGACGAGGAGTGGCACGAGACCTGGATCAAGACCCGGATGGACTGGTACACCGGGCTCGGCATCAATCCGGACAACCTGCGCCTATACGAGCACGCCCAGGAGAAGCTCTCGCACTACTCCAAGCGGACGGTCGACATCGAGTACCGCTTCGAGTTCGCAGGGTCCGAATGGGGTGAGCTGGAGGGCATCGCCAACCGCACCGACTTCGACCTCAAGACCCACAGCGAGCACTCCGGCAAGGACCTGAACTACTTCGACCAGCCCAACAACGTGCGCTGGACGCCGTATGTCATCGAGCCGGCGGCCGGCGTCAACCGTTCGATGATGGCGTTCCTGATCGACGCGTACGTCGAGGAGCAGGTCCCCAATGCCAAGGGCGGCACGGACACTCGTACGGTCCTCAAGCTCGACAAGCGACTCGCACCCGTGAAGGCCGCCGTGCTCCCGCTGTCACGCAATGAGGACCTCTCGCCGAAGGCGCGGGCGCTCGCTGCCGAGCTGCGCGGATTGTGGAATGTCGAGTTCGACGACGCCCAGGCGATCGGCAAGCGCTATCGCCGCCAGGACGAGATCGGCACGCCGTACTGCATCACCGTCGACTTCGAGACGTTGGAGGACGACGCCGTGACGATCCGCGATCGCGACACGATGGCCCAGGAGCGGATCCCGCTCGACCAGGTGACGTCCTGGCTCGCGGCGCGCCTGCCTGGTTGCTGAGCCGGCCGTGGGCGACAATCGGCACGTGTCGCCTATCAATCGTTCAGTCCGGTTCGCCGCGGTCGCCCTGACGCTCGTCATAGTCACGGCCTGCGGCTCCAAGGACAAGAAGGTCGATGCGGTGCCCGTGCCGAAGGGCTTCGACGTGCCCGCAGGAGTGAAGCTGACCCCGGGCGGCACCAAGCTCACCGAGGACCACCCGGCGAGCGTGATCTACCAGGTCGGCAACAAGGCCGCCAGCGCGATCACCGTGACGGTCACCCAGGTCGCCAAGGGCAGCATCAAGGACTTCAGGTTCTTCTCCCTCGATGCCGCGGCCAAGGCGTCGTCGCCGTTCTACGTCACCGTGACGGTCAAGAACGAGGGGCCGGCCGGGCTCGGAGGGGTGGCTCTGCCGATCTACGCCCACGACTCCAGCAACACCATCCTCCCGCCCAATGAGCTGGTCGGGACATTCAAGCCCTGCCCCAGCTCGTCCCTGCCCAAGAGCTTCCTGCCCGGATCCACCGCCAAACTGTGCCTGGTGTACCTCGTACCGAAGGGCAAGGCGTTGCAATCGGTCGACCTGCAGACCGGCGCCGCACGAGATGCCATCACCTGGACTCCCTGAGCGGGGTCGGTACGTGCCGCTTCGCGCCTAGCGCGTGACCGGACGCTTCGCGTGGGTGACGGTTGTCATGGCGGGGTCGTGACGGCGGGCCGAGGTGTTGAACGATGGCCGGCCAGATGATGGAGTCATGAATTCTTCCACTCCGGCCGTCAGCATCGACGGCGTCGTCAAGAAGTTCGGCTCCGTGACTGCCGTCGACAACCTGAGCCTGGACATCCATCCCGGCGAGGTCGTGGCATTTCTCGGCCCCAACGGCGCCGGCAAGACCACGACGGTCGACATGATCCTCGGCCTCTCGAACCCCACGTCCGGCACGGTCGAGGTGTTCGGCGGGGATCCTCGCCACGCCATCGCGCTGGGCCGAGTTGCCGCCGTCATGCAGACCGGCGGGCTGCTCAAGGACTTCACCGTCCGCGAGACCGTCGAGCTCACCGCCTCGCTGTTCCGACCCGCAAGGCCGGTCGACGAGGTGCTCGACCGCGCCGGCATCCTCGAGATCGGTGACCGGTTGGTCGGCAAGGCCTCGGGTGGCCAGCAGCAGCGTCTGCGGTTTGCCCTCGCACTGCTGTCCGACCCCGACCTGTTGATCCTCGACGAGCCCACGACGGGCATGGACGTCCAGGGTCGGCGCGACTTCTGGAACGCCATACGTTCTGACGCCGAGCGCGGTCGTACGACGGTGTTCGCGACGCACTACCTCGAGGAGGCTGATGCGTACGCCGACCGGATCGTGCTGGTTCGCCGCGGCAAGATCGTCGCCGACGGCACCTCCGCCGAGATCAAGGCGATGGCCGCCGGCCGCACGGTCCGCGCCACCCTCGAGGGCGCCGACACCGCCGCCCTCGCGAAGGTCGAGGGTGTCGACTCGGTCGACGTCCGCGGTGAGTCCGTCCTGATCCACGGGTCCGACAGCGACGCGATCGCCCGCTACCTGCTCAACCACACCACCGCGAGGGATCTCGAGATCACGTCGCGCAACCTCGAAGAGGCGTTCGTCGCGCTGACCGCCGACGACGCCCCCATCGCCGAAGGAGCACTCGCATGAGCCAAACCCCCACTGCACTGGATCTCGGCCTGACGGCCGGGGGCGACATCCGCCGCACCCCACCGATGGGCGGCTTCTCGCTGGCCTTCCTGGTCCTCGAGCTCCGGCGCCTGATGCGCAACAAGCGGGCCGTCATCTTCACGCTGGTGATGCCGAGTGCATTCTTCCTGCTGTTCGGCACCGACTCGAAGTACAAGACCGAGTCCGCCGGTCACGGCAACACCACTGCGTACATCATGGTCAGCATGGCCGTGTACGGCGCGATGATCGCGACGACCAGTGGTGGTGCGATGGTCGCGACCGAGCGGGCGCTCGGCTGGAGCCGCCAGCTTCGGCTCACGCCGCTGAAGCCTGTCGCGTACGTCGCGGTCAAGGTCGCCGTCGCCATGACGATGGGGCTCGCCGCGATCGTCACGGTCTTCATCGTGGGCAATCTCGTCGGTGCCGATCTGTCAGCCGGCCGGATGCTGCTGTGCGGCGTGCTCGCCTGGGTGTGCACACTCGTGTTCGCCGCCTTCGGATTGTTCATGGGCTATCTGCTGCCCAGCGAGAACGTCATGCAGGTCCTCGGCCCCGCGCTCGCCCTGCTGTCGTTCGCCGGCGGCCTGTTCATCCCGCTCGACCAGATGAGCGACGTGTTCGCCACGATCGCGAAGTTCAGCCCTGCGTACGGCGTTGGCGTGCTCTCGCGCTCACCGTTCGGAGATGACGGCAGCATCCTGCTCGCGGTCATCAACATCGTCGCCTGGGCCGCGGTCTTCGTCGGCGGTGCCGCCTGGCGGATGAGCAAGGACACGCAGCGGGTCTGATGACTAGCCTTGGCCCCATGACCCCCGAGCAGGAGGCGCTTCGACGAGTTCAAGCCGTCGGGCCCATGCTTCCTTCCGCCGGCCCCGAGGACCGCGCCCGCATCGGGCGCCTCATCGGGGCCGGCATCTGGCTGTTCTTCCTGGGCAATCCGCTCGGGGCGCTGTTCGATCCGAATGACGCTTTCACGCGGTGGAGCGGGGTCGTTGCGCTGATTGTGTTCGTCCCGGTTTATCTCCACGGCCTGGGCCGCATCCAGGACTTCCACATCCATCGTCAGGTCGCCCTCGCGTGGACCTACATCGCGATACTGCTTGCCTGCTTCGCGGTGCTGGTCCCTGGTGCTGGTGACCAGTCCATGACCTGCCTGGTATTCATCGCCGCCCTTGCCATGGCTGTGCTTCCCCGATGGCAATCATTCGGGGTGGTCATCGTGCTGTTCGTCAGCATCACGGCAGCCGCCCAATGGGTCGACGGCTGGTCGGCGCACGGCAACAACTTCGCCGTCCTCCTGGCCGCCGCCGCGGTCTACTCCTTCCGCCTCGCCTGGCAGCGTCAGGCGAAGCTCATGCTGGCCGAGCGCGACCTGTCCGAGCTGGCCGTCGAGGAGGAGCGGGCTCGTATCGCCCGCGACCTGCACGACATCCTCGGCCACTCGCTGACCGTCATCTCGGTCAAGGCGGAGCTGGCCGAGCGGCTGCTCGACACCGACACCGAGCGAGTGCGAGCCGAGCTGGTCGACCTGCAACGGCTCACCCGCGATGCCCTCGCGGACGTACGCTCGACGGCGCAGGGCATCCGCGGCATCTCCCTGCCGGGTGAGATCGCCTCGGCGCGAATGGCGTTGGAGTCGGCCGGCATCCAGCCCTCGCTGCCCACCGTCGCCGACGAGGTGCCGTCGCGATGGCGCGAGCTGTTCGCCTGGACGTTGCGCGAAGGTGTCACGAACGTCATCCGCCACAGTCAAGCGACAGAGTGCAAGGTCGAGCTCGACGCCGAGAGCATCCGGGTGAGTGATGACGGTCGCGGCCCTTGCCCCGACGACGGCAGCGGCAATGGCCTCGAGGGTTTGCGTCAACGCGCCCGCCTCGCCGGTGCCACCGTGACGACGAGCCCCGGCGAGGACAACAAGGGCTTCGCCCTGACGGTGACGGTGCCGGCATGACGATCCGGCTGTTGATCGCCGACGACCAGGCACTCGTGCGCGGTGCGCTCGCTGCGCTGCTGCAGCTCGAGGACGACCTCGACGTGGTGGTCGAGGTCTCACGCGGCGACGAGGTCGTACCGGCGGCCATCGAGCATCATCCCGACGTGGCTCTCCTCGACGTGGAGATGCCGGGCATCGACGGGCTCGCCGCCGCGAGGCTGCTGAAGCAGGCGCTACCGAGTTGTCAGGTGCTGATGGTGACGACGTTCGGGCGGCCCGGCTACCTCAAGAAGGCCATGTCGGCGGGCGCGAGCGGATTCGTGGTCAAGGACACGCCGGCACGCCAGCTGGCCGACGCCGTACGCCGCGTGCACAGCGGGCTGCGGGTCGTCGATCCGACGCTCGCCGCCGAGTCACTGACCCAGGGCGACTCGCCGCTCACCGAGCGTGAGGGCGAAGTGCTCCAAGCTGCCCGCGCGGGCGGCACGGTGGCCGACATCGCCGGCACGCTGTTCCTGTCCGAAGGCACCGTGCGCAACCACCTCTCGAGTGCGATCGGCAAGACCGGAGCGCGGACGCGTGCCGAGGCCGTACGCGTGGCCGTCGACAACGGCTGGCTCCTCCCGCAGTGACTCGTACGGATCCCCGACCAAGCGCACGGTCTGGGACAATGGGCGCATGTCCATCGCCACGTTGCCGCGCCCGTTGAGGCTCGGCGACCTCGAGGTTGCGACGCCGGTGGTGCTGGCGCCGATGGCGGGGGTCACCAACGCGGCGTTCCGCCAGCTCTGCGCGGAGCAGGGTGCCGGGTTGTACGTCTGCGAGATGATCACGTCCCGTGGCATCGTCGAGGGTGACAAGACCAGCCTGGCGATGCTGACGTTCGCCCCCAACGAGACCGTGCGGTCCGTGCAGCTCTACGGCATCGATCCGGTGCACGTCGGTCGGGCCGTCGAGATCCTGTGCTCCGAGCACGGCGTCGACCATGTCGACCTCAACTTCGGCTGCCCGGTCCCGAAGGTCACCCGCAAGGGCGGCGGAGCGGCGCTGCCGTGGAAGTCGACGCTGCTCGGCGAGATCCTCACCGCCGCAGTCTCAGCGGCGGCACCGCACGGTGTGCCCGTGACGATGAAGACCCGCAAGGGCATCGACGACGAGCACCTCACCTACCTTGACGCCGGTCGCATCGCACAGGACGCCGGATGCGCGGCGATCGCGTTGCACGGCCGCACCGCGGTGCAGCACTACTCGGGCCGCGCCGACTGGGACGCCATCGCCCAGCTCAAGGATTCGGTCGACATACCCGTGCTCGGCAACGGTGACATCTGGGAGGCCGCCGACGCGCTCCGGATGATCGAGGAGACCGGGGTCGACGGTGTCGTCGTCGGCCGTGGCTGCCTCGGTCGGCCGTGGCTGTTCCGCGACCTCGCCGCAGCGTTCGCCGGCGACAACGTGCTGGAGCTGCCGACCCTCGGCGAAGTGGCTTCGGTGATGCGTCGGCACGCCGAGCTTCTTGGTGACCTGATGGGCGAGGAGCGCGGCTGCATCGAGTTCCGCAAGCACATCGCGTGGTACCTCAAGGGGTTCGCAGCCGGCAAGGACGTACGCAGCAAGCTCGGCATGGTGTCGTCGTACGAGGCCCTCGACGAGCTGCTGGCGCGGCTGGACCCGACCGAGCCCTATCCGGTGGCCGAGCTCGGGACCCCTCGGGGCCGCCAAGGGACGCCGAAGAAGGTCTCCGTCCCAGACGGCTGGATGGACTCGCGCGAGATCACCGGACCGCTCGACGAAGCGGCCGAGGACCCCACCTCCGGCGGTTAGGAGCGCGCGGCCCGGGCTCGATCGAGCTGGGCCAGCAGTACTCCTCGAGCGTCGGCGGCGTCGAGGTGGCGGCCGTCGGCGTCAACCGGTCCCTTCGGGGTGTGCACCTCCACCGTGGCGACCCGGCGCCATCGCTGGAGCGGTCCCTGCTTCAGCTCGACGGACTGGGTCTTGTGGTGCGGCACGATGCTAATCGTCCGCTCGATCCAACCCTCGCTGGCAACGAATGTCTGGGCGTTGGCGGAAACCCAGCGGTAGCGGTAGCCGATCGGTGCGAAGATCCACGAGCGCGGCGACGCGTACGTGCGTGCCTCGATCAGCGAGTCGGCGCCAGGCAGGAGCTCGGCCATCACGGCGTCCGCCAACGGCCGATCGCTGATCGGCAGGAGTGTGGAGCTCGAGTTGGTTCCGTCCTCGTCGCCTCCCTGCGAGGCATACCCCGCGACGTCGACCTCGAGGCGTTGCCAGCCGAGCCGGCGCCAGACGAACGGTTCCTTGACGGCGATGCCCTGGACGCGGTCGTACGGAATGGTCTGCGAGGTGCGCGACAGGAGACCGCGTTCGATCCGCAAGCCCCGATCGCCTCGGGACAACGTGAAGTTCCACTGCTGGATGAGTCGCTTGCCGATGATCCGGAAGACCCACGATCCGAGTGAGAGCAGGCCGCCGAAGACGGCGACGACCGCATCGAACCAGATGCCGAGCACGATCGCTGCGGTGGCGCCGACCGCGGCGAACAGGAAGTCCAGCGACAACAGCGTGCCGATCACGATCCGCTCCGGGGGCACCGTCGTGATGACGCTGCGTTGCTCGGGAGGGGCAGCTTCTTCCTTGCCGTGTGCTTTGTTGAGCAGCACCAGCCGCAACGCTGACGCGTCCTCCTGCGTGAGGAACCGCAAGGACGTACGGGAGTTCTTGCCCCCCGCCATCTCGATGCGAAGCTCGGCGAGGCCGAAGATCCGGGCGACCAGGGGCTCGGCGATGTCGACCGACTGGATGCGTTCGAACGGGATGCGACGTGATGCCTTCGTGATGAACCCGGTGTTGATGCGCAGCTCGGTGCCGTCGATGACGTATCGCGTGAACAGCCAGCGCAGATAGCCGAGGCATACTCCGATCACCAAGCCGCCACCGACGGCGATCGCCAGGCTGAGCAGCACGCTCATGCTGCCCCAGCCGTCGCCGGAGAAGATCGAGCTGATCAGGGCGAATGAGGCGGCTGCCGCCCAGAGCGCACCCTGCACCAACCCGGTGAGCGGGTGGGTGCGAAGCCCCTGGACCTCGACCGGTTCAGACACCGGCACCTCGCGACTCACCGAGCTCGGTCAGCCGATTGCGGAGCGCGGTCGCGTCGGCGGCGAGCAGACCGGGGATGTCGGCCGCCGTCTCGGGGCTTGCGGTGTGCAGGGTCACGGTCGCAATGCCGTACGCACGGCTCAGCGGGCCGGCCTCGACGTCGACGAACTGCATACGCCCGTAGGGGATCGCCACGAGCCGCTTGAACATCACACCTCGGGTCACCAGCAGATCATCGGAGTTCTCGGCGTAACCCCAGCTGCGTTGGTTGCGGCCGGCCCAGAACCAGCCCCAGGTGACCGCTGCGACGGCAAGTACGCCGACGGCCGCGGGGATCCACCGCAGGCTCGGCAGGAGCGCGACCAGGACGGCTGCAACGATCACGACGACGCCGCCGACCACGAGCATCGAGATGCGCCGGACGGTGGCCAGGCGAGGGGAGACCCGCTTCCACTCGCCGGACACGGGTTCAAAGAGATCGTCCACGAACGTCACCCTAGTTGC
>JAWWPE010000174.1:0-4294 GCA_033850895.1 Nocardioidaceae bacterium
TCAACTACCTCGAGCACTACGGCATGAAGCGCGCCCTGCTGGACTCCGGCCGCTATGAGCGGGTCAACCCGAGCCACAGCTGGAACTCCAACAACATCGGCACCAACGTGCTGCTCTACCACCTGCAACGGCACAGCGACCACCACGCCAATCCGACCCGCCGCTACCAGGCGCTGCGCGACTTCAAGGAGGCGCCGGTCCTGCCCACCGGCTATGCCGGGATGATCGTGTTGAGCTGGGTGCCGCAGGTGTGGCGCTCGGTCATGGACAAGCGGGTCATGGGCCACTACGAGGGCGATCTGAGCCTCGCCAACGTCCATCCGCGGACCGCCAAGAAGTACGAGCGGAAGTACGCGTCGCACGAGGAGGTGACGGCATGAGCCAGTGGATCTGCCCCAACTGCGAATATGTCTACGACGAGGCCAAGGGTGACCCCCGCGAGGGCTGGCCGGCCGGCACCCCGTTCGCCGACATCGATGCGGACTGGACCTGCCCCGACTGTGGCGTACGCGAGCAGGTCGACTTCCTGCCGATCGAGGAATTCGTGCACAACGACCAAGAGGGACCCATCATCGCGGCGGAGACCCGCGCCAGGAACGAAGGAACCGGCCAGTGAAGCGTTGGGAATGCCAGCAGTGCGGATTCATCTACGACGAGGCCGAGGGCTGGCCCGAGGAGGACATCCCGCCGGGCACCAAGTGGGAAGACATCCCCGATGACTGGTCGTGCCCCGACTGCGGCGCAGCCAAGGCCGACTTCACGATGCTCGAGCTGGTCTGAGCCCGATGCCACGCACTCTCATCATCGGCGCCGGCATCGCCGGAGTCAGCGCCGCCGCCGCGATGCGGTCGGCGGGCTACGACGATGAGATCGTGCTGCTCGGGAACGAGCCGGAGCTGCCCTATCGGCGCCCGCCGGTCTCCAAGGAGATCATCCGCGCCGAGAAGACCGCCGACGAGATCCGCATCAAGAAGCCCGAGTGGTACGAAACCCAGTCGATCACCTTGCGGACCGGCGTCACGGTCGAGTCGGTCGACCCGGCCGCGCACACTGTGCAATTGGCCGACGGCGAGGTGCTGGCGTACGACCAGCTGCTGATCGCCACCGGCGGACGCGCGCGCACTCCGTGGAACGCCTCGGGCATACGTACGCTCCGGACCCTTGCCGATGCGCCGCGCCTGCGCGGCGAGCTGGCCGCCGGCACACCGATCGTCGTGGTCGGCGCCGGCTTGATCGGCTCGGAGATCGCGGCGAGCGCTCGCGGTCTCGGCTGCGAAGTGACCCTGCTCGAGACCGCACCGCTGCCCCTGCCCAGGTTGCTGCCGGCCGAGCTGGCGCAGATGTACGTCGAGCTGCACAAGAGCGAAGGCACCGATCTGCACACCGGCGTGACGGTCGAGTCGATCCGTGACGAGCTGGACGAGACCGTCGTGCGCGCCGATGACGGTCGCTCGTGGTCCGCCCCGGTCGTGGTCGTCGCGGTCGGTATGACGCCCAACACCGAGCTGGCTGAGGCGGCCGGCCTCGACCTTGCGGACGTCGCCGACGGTGGCGGCATCGTGGTCGACGCGTACGGGCGTACCTCGGCCGCTGACGTGTTTGCCGCCGGGGACGTCGCCAATCAGCCCAATGCCGTGCTCGGCGGACGACACCGCGTCGAGCACTGGCAGGGCGCACAGAACCACGGCACCGCGGTCGGCAAGAACCTTGCCGGCGGCGACACCGCGTTCGTGGAGGTGCCGTGGTGCTGGTCGGACCAGTACGCCCATACGCTTCAGGTCGTCGGCTGGCCGCTTGCCACCCACGAGCTGGTGCTGCGTGGATCGCTCGCGGACCATGACTTCTGCGCCTACCTGGTCGAAGACGGTATCGTCCGTGGCGCCGTCGCAATGAACCGTCCCAAGGACGTCAGGACGGCACGCAACTGGATAGCCGATCACGCCAAGCTCGAGGAGGTGCTCACATGACCGATGTCTCCTTGCAGGTCCCCGTCCGCGGGCGTTTGCTCGACGCCGCCCAGGAAGTCATCGAGCGGTCCGGGTGGTCCACCGTCACGATGACGCGGATCGCCGATTCCGTCGGGGTCAGCCGGCAGACCGTCTACAACGAGTTCGGCACCAAGCACGGCCTGGCCCAGCAGCTCGTGTTGCGTGAGCTCGACCGGTTCCTCACGCTCGTCCATGATCGGATGGCGGCCGAGACCAATGTCGTCGACGGCCTGCGATCGGCCTGCGAGGGCGTTCTCGTGATGGGTGAGCAGAGCCTGATCGTCCGTACGATCGTCGGTTCGCAGCCCGACGAGCACGACACCGATCTGCTCCAGCTGCTCACCACGGAGTCCGGCGAGATCATCGACTCCGCGGTGCTGGTGGTGATGCAGTGCATCGTCGAGCTCTATCCGCCGCTGCCGTTCACCGACGTCGAGCTCGATGTGGCCGTCGAGCTGATCGTCCGCCTGGTCCTGTCGGCGATCACCCGCCCGTCGAAGCCGGCCGCAGAGGCGGCGGACGACATCGCGTGGATCGTGCGGCTGGCCCTTGCCGGAGCCGGTGCCTAGATCCAGCGGTTGAACCACATTCGGCTGTGCCAGCTGTCGTACGGAATCAGCTTGTCGGTGTAGATCGGGTGGAAGTACCAGAACGCCACCACGACGCTGACCAGGAATGCCCCGCTGATCAGCGAGACGACGTACAGCTGCCGCGGCGTGCCGGCGCTTTGCACCATGCCGTTGACGATCAGTGCGATCGCGATGATCGTGAACGGCAGGAAGGCGACCGCGTAGTAGGAGAAGATCGGCCGCTGGTCGAACAAGAACCACGGCAGCCAGCTGACCGCGACGCCGACGACGGGAATCCCCCAGCGACGGTCGCGGGTCGCGATCCAGGCGACCACCGAGGCGAGCAGCGCCAGCGCACCCGTCCACCACAGGATCGGATTGCCGAGGATCAGCACCTCGCGCATGCAGCTCGATGTCGCCGGCACGCCGCACGAGGCAGCCGGCAGGCCGTTCTGGGCGTCCACCGCGACCGGACGCTCCATCACCAGCCACCCCACCGGATTGGACTTGTAGGGGTGGTCCGCGGAGTTCAGGTCGTGCGCGGAGAAGTTGAACGTCATGACGTGGAAGTGCCACAGCGAGCGGAAGGCGTCGCGGGTCCCGCCCAGGAAGCCGGTGCTCGGATGGTTGACGTAGGCACCCCAGGGAGCCGAGTAGTCGCCGTACCCACGCCCGAAGCGGGCCTCGAACGCGTGGTGGTGGATCAGGAATCCGGTCCACGTCGCGAGGTAGACCAAGAACGCCACGCCCACGATCGAGAAGAACGCCGGTATGCCGACCGCGAATGTGGTCGTGAACGCCCGCGGTGCCAGCCCGAGGTCCTTGCGTGCCCGGCGCCGGGCGAGCACCTCCCAGACCACCGCCAGCAGGCCGAAGGCCGCGAGCACGAAGACGCCGTTCCACTTCGTGCCGCAGGCCATGCCGAAACACGCGCCCGCGGCGAGCTGCCACGGCCGGAACGGGCGATGGCGGGCCAGCCGATCACCCCGGTCTCCGCGAAGCAGCCAGTCCCGGTCGGCGACCAGGCAGGCGACCCCGCAGACCACCCAGAACGTCAGGAAGATGTCGAGCAGCCCCAGGCGCGACATCACGAAATGCATGCCGTCGAAGCACAGCAACAGGCCCGCGAAGCAGCCGATCAACGTGGATCCGGTCAGCCGGCGTACGAGTCGGGCCAGCACCAGCACGGTCAGCGCGCCGACGACCACGGCGGAGATGCGCCAGCCGAAGGAGTTGAAGCCGAAGATCGACTCGCCGATCGCGATGAGCCACTTGCCGCCGTCCGGGTGCACGATCCACGACGGCTCACCCGTCATCAGCTTGCGGGAGTAGTGACCGGCAGCGATCTGGTTGTTGGCGTTCTCCACCCAGTCCTGCACGTAACCGTGGTGCAGGAGGGACCAGGCGTCCTTGCTGTAGTAGGTCTCGTCGAACTCCAGCTTGTGCGGATAGCCGACGTTCCACACCCGCAGCACGAATGCGAGGATCGCGACGCCGATCGGGCCGATCCAGCCCCACGCACGTTCACTCCAGCGGCGCGGGGAGAGTCGAGTCAGCGCCGTCACCCGGCCAGCCTAGGCGAGCGAACTGAGAGGATGGCGCAATGCTGATCCTCGCGGCGACACCCATCGGCCAGGTGGCTGACGCCAGCGGGCGCCTCGCCGATGCCCTCGCCACCGCGGACGTGGTGGCGGCCGAGGACACCCGCCGCCTCAAGCGCCTCGCCTCCGACCTCGG
>JAWWPE010000245.1:0-4011 GCA_033850895.1 Nocardioidaceae bacterium
ATCGAGAGAACTTCGGTCGTGCACGGTTCGAGATCAGCGCCGCAGATCTCAGTCGGGAGGTCACCCACCAGATCCGGCTGCTCGACGAGATCGCTCGATCGTTCGGCACCCAGGTGTCCTACGTCAAGCCGCACGGTGCGTTGTACAACCGCATCGTCGATGACGAGGTGCAGGCGCGCGCGGTCGTCGACGGCCTGCTCGGACTCCCGCTGATGGGCCTGCCACGGTCGGTGTCGCTGACGATCGCCGAGGCTGCAGGGATCCCGGTCATCCATGAAGGATTCGCCGATCGCGCGTACACCCCCGAGGGACGCCTCGTAGCGCGCACCGAACCCGGTGCCGTCCTGGGCGATGCTGCCGAGGTTGCGGCCCAGGCGGTACGCCTGCTCGGCGAGGTCACCTCGGTGTGCGTCCACAGCGACAGCCCCGGTGCGCTCGAGCTGGCCCGGAGCGTACGTACAGCCCTGGAGTCCGCGGGTGCCGAGCTGCAGAGCGCGACGCCGTGAAGCTGCGGCCGTACGGCGACACCGCCCTCCTCGTCGATTGCGAGTCGCTCGAAGAGGCTCAGGGTTGGTATGCCGCCTTGTGCGATCACGTTCCAGCCGTGCTCGGTGCACGCACAGTGCTGCTGCGAGGAGTCCCCTCGGACCTGCGCACGCTCGTCGCGCGCACGTCTCCCACCGCGCCCGGCACCTCGCCTGCGACCCAGACAGTCGAGATCCCGGTGACGTATGACGGCGTCGACCTCGACGAGGTCGCGCGATTGACCGGCCTGCCCGCGACGGGGGTCATCGAGGCACACACCGCGTCGACGTGGACCGTCGCGTTCGGTGGGTTCGCCCCGGGCTTCTGCTATCTCGTCGGCGGCGATCCGCGTCTCGTGGTCCCGCGGCGCGACTCCCCGCGGGCACGGGTCCCAGCTGGATCGGTCGGGCTCGCCGGTGAGTTCAGCGGGGTCTACCCGCGCGAGTCACCGGGCGGCTGGCAGCTGATCGGGCACACGACTCTGGCGATGTGGGACAGCCGACGCGATGAGCCGGCGCTGTTGGTGGCGGGCATGACGGTTCGATTCACGGTCGCCTCGTGACCCTCGTCGTCGAGCAGCCCGGCCTGCTCAGCCTGGTCCAGGACCGCGGCCGGCCGAATCTCGGCGATCTCGGCGTCAGCCCTTCGGGAGCGTTCGACCGTACGGCGCTCCGCCAGGTCAATGTCCTGCTCGGCAACGATCTCGCCGACGCGGCCATCGAGGTCCTCGGCGGCGGGCTGCTGCTCCGGGCCGAGGAGGCCACGGTCTGCGCCATCACCGGCGGAGTCGGCCCGATCACGGTCGACGGCGATCCGGCGCCGTACGGCCGGGCTCTGCGTTTGCAGCCGGGACAGCGCCTCGCCATCGGCCCTCCCACTTCCGGCCTTCGGACGTACCTCGGGGTCTTGGGCGGCCTGTCCATCACGGCAGAGCTCGGCTCGTGCTCCAGCGACACGCTGGCCGGTCTCGGGCCGGCTCCGCTCAAGGCCGGCGACCGGCTCGACACCGGTCCGCACCACCCGGTGCCAGACCTCGAGGACATCCCTCCGCTCGGTCGGACCGGCGAGCTGACGCTCGACGTCATCGTCGGCCCGCGCGACGACTGGTTCGCCGCCGACTCGGTACGCCAGCTGCTCGAGTCCCGTTGGGAAGTCGGCTCCGCTTCGGACCGCATCGGCGTGCGGCTCTCTGGTCCGACGCTCGAGCGGACCAGGTCCGAGGAGCTCCCGAGCGAGCCGTGCGTACGCGGCAGCATCCAGGTCACCGCCGACGGGCAGCCGATCGTGTTCGGGCCGGACCATCCGGTGACCGGCGGATATCCGGTCATCGCCGTCGTCGTCGACGCGCACACCGACCGGCTCGCCCAGGCCCGGCCCGGGCAGGCCGTGCGGTTCCGTCGCCGGCCGACGCCTTGAACCAGGTCGAGGAATTTCGGCCGAAGGGTTCCGCCGAGCGCAAGTCAGGGAGATAATCTCCATACATTCGTTCCGGGGGGAAATTATGTTTCGTACGCTGCGCCTTGTCCTTGTCGCGGGAGTCTCGATGACCGCGGTCGTCGCCCAGAGCGGGGTCGCCTCGGCGACGAGCCCCACCCCGGGCCCACCGATCGGCAACAAGATCACGGCCACGCACTTCGACGGCATCCGGGACTTCCTCCGAGGCAGCTGGGACAACGTGGTCCCCGGCCATCGCAACAGCCTGGCGATCAGTCCGCGGACCGACAAGACCCTCTCCTACACCGATCCCTTCGGTGACGGCACCGCCAAGACGTACGACTACGGCAGCTGGACGACACCGGTCATCAAGCTCGGCTACGGCGGCGACGAGGCCATCGCCTCCTGGAACGCGACCACACCGACCGGCACCTGGGTGGAGACGACGTTCCGCGGCCGGCACGCCGACGGCACCTGGACCAAGTGGTACGTCCTGGGTCGGTGGACGTCCGGCACCGATTTCGCGCACGGCGACATCCACCGGACGTCCCTCGACGGCCAGGGCGACACCGATGCCAATGTCTACACCGACACGTTCTCGGCCCGCACCGGGCGGACCGTCACGGCGTACCAGACCAAGGTCACCCTGCTGCGCCCGCACGGGAGTCATGCGACCCCGACGCTCAGCGGCCTGACCACGATGACCAGCGAGGTGCAGCCCGACTACACCGGCACCAGCGCGTTCACGCTGGGCAAGCAGCTCGAGCTGGACGTCCCGCCGTACGCCCAGAACATCCACCGCGGCGAGTACCCGCAGTTCGGTGGCGGCGGCGAAGTGTGGTGCTCGCCGACATCGACGACGATGGCGCAGTACTACTGGGGCAAGAAGTACCAGGTGCCCGCCGCCGACCTGGCGCCGATCGTCGCCCCGAACGGTGACCCGCAGGTCGACTACGCGGCGATCCACGCCTGGGACTACCAGTACGACGGCTCGGGCAACTGGCCGTTCAACGCGGCGTACGCCCATGAGTTCGGGCTCGACACGTTCGTCACGCGGCTGCGGTCGCTGGCCGAGGTCGAGAGGTTCATCAAGGCCGGCATCCCGGTCGTCGTGTCGCTGTCATGGAGCCTCGACGAGATGCCTGAAGCCGGATATGAGACCGATGGCCATCTCATGGTGATCGTCGGATTCACCAAGAACGGCGACCCGATCCTCAACGATCCCGCATCGAACAGCAACGCCAACGTGCGCAGCATCTACACCCGCAAGAACTTCGAGAAGGTGTGGCAGGAGTCGACCAACGGCATCGCGTACATCTATCACCCGAAGAACGTGAAGCTGCCGCCCCACGTGAAGGGCGCAACCCGCAACTGGTGAGGCCTCGCGTGTCCGAACGGTCAGGCGGCGTGGATCTGGGTGACCGGCATGCCCGAGTCGACCGGCAGGTCCAGCGACGACGGCGGCAATCCGCGGCGTACGACCTCGGCACCCAGCGCGGCGACCATCGCCCCGTTGTCGGTGCACAACCCGAGCCGCGGCACCCGCACGGTGATACCGGCCTTCGCGGCGCGCTCCTCGGCGAAGTGCCGCAGGCGGGCGTTGGCCGCGACGCCGCCGCCGATGATCAAGGTGTCGACATCGTGGTCGAGGCAGGCCGCAATGGTCTTCTTGGTGAGGACGTCGCACACGGCGTCCTGGAACGACGCCGCGACGTCCGCGACGTTGAACTCACGGCCCATCCGCTGCTCGTGCTGCACGTGCCGGGCGACGGCACTCTTGAGGCCGGAGAACGAGAAGTCGTAGCGGTACTTCTCGGCGTCGCGGCCGGTCAGCCCCCGCGGGAACGCGAACGCCGTCGGATCACCCTCGCGGGCCACCCGGTCGATGTGCGGACCGCCCGGATAGGGCAACCCGAGCAGGCGGGCGACCTTGTCGAACGCCTCCCCCGCGGCGTCGTCGATGGTCTGCCCGAGCAGCGTGATGTCGCTGGCGATGTCGTCGACCAGCAGGATCTCGGTGTGGCCGCCGCTGACCAGCAGCGCCGCCATCCG
>JAWWPE010000253.1:0-3738 GCA_033850895.1 Nocardioidaceae bacterium
ATCTTGCCCTGCTGTCCGACACGCTCGTCGATGCCGATCCCGATCTGCGCCGCCTGTTCGCCAAGGGCAGCGTCAGCGCTCGGACTCTGCGTGAAGTCGTCAACGAGAACGAGGTCAACCTCGGCAACGCGGTGCGCGACCTCGTCACGGCGAACAAACCGCTGAAGGAGAACGTCCTCGGCCTCCAGGCGATCTTCATCCTCTACCCGTACCTGGTCGAGGGTTCGTACGGCGTGCTCCAGCCAATCCAAGAAGACGGTAAGACTCAGTACAACGCGAACTTCGGTGCGGTGATCACCGACACCACTGCGACCTGCACGTATGCCCAGAACGGTGGCGTGGCCTCGGGCTATCGGGAGCGCCGTGACGAGTCCATCATCAGCGACCGGGAGTTCGGCACGGGCGTGGACTGTAATGTCAAGCCCAACCATATTGCGCGACAGGCCTCGAAGACGGTCCTCAAGCGGGTGGCGGCCGAGTCGGGCGCCACGGCAGACGGAAAGGACTCCTGGAAGTGGCTTCTGCTCGACCCAGCGGGCCTGTGACCACATGGTCCGGCCGCACTCGAGCGATCCTCGTCCTGGGCGGCATCGCCGCGCTCGGGCTCGTGCTCGCGCTGACCGGCGCCATCGTCAACGCGGCATCCTCATCTGACGACGGAGAGAGCGCGGCGAAAGAACAGGTGATCTCCCGGGCGAACGATTTCGCGGTCGCCTACAACACGTACGACGTCGCGCACCTCGCCGACTACCAAGAGCGCCTCAAGGGCCTGTTGACGCCGTCCTACGACAAGCAGTTCGTCCAGGTGACGAATGCGATCTTCAACGCGCTGAAGGACAAGAAGCAGAAGAGCGGCGATCCCAAGGTCCTGGCGATCGCGGTCGACGACATCGACAAGGACTCGGCGGAGGCACTGGTGGCGGTTGACGCATCGATCACCAACACCGACAACGCCGCATCGGTGTTGCGACACTTCCGCTGGAAGGTCAGCTTCACCAAGTCCAAGGGTGAATGGCGCGTCTCCAACTATGAGGTCGTTGCCGCCGTCGCCGCCTCAGCAGGTACACCGACACCGAGCGCCACCCCGACGGATGGGGGCAACTGATGAGCAACTCCGAGGGTCCGGTCCGTCGCCGGCGGATCGCCGGCGAGAGCACGCCCGCCGCGCCAGCCAAGAAGGTCGTTGCCAAGAAGGCGCCGACCAAGAAGGCGCCCGCCAAGAACGCACCGGCCAAGAAGGCGCCGGCCAAGAAGGCTGCCGAGAAGGTGTCGATCGCCAAGCCCGCTCCGATCCGGAAGAGCCCGGCCGCCTCGGCCGCCCCGAAGGCGTCTGCGGCGCCGAGGATCCCTGCGCCGGCGCCTCGAACGCTTGAGACCGGTGACGGGGATTCGACCGGTGTCCCGCGGCATGAGCTCAGGTGGCTCGTGCCTGCGACCCTGTTCGCCGTGGCGGCTCTGGTCGTGGGTGGCTGGATCGCCAAGGACCAGATCTCGGAC
Source organism: Nocardioidaceae bacterium (assembly GCA_033850895.1). Taxonomy (GTDB): domain Bacteria; phylum Actinomycetota; class Actinomycetes; order Propionibacteriales; family Nocardioidaceae; genus Aeromicrobium. The sequence continues at coordinate 1,498 of JAWWPE010000253.1, forward strand.
CGAGGAGGCAGCGACAGTGTCGCCACCTCGAACGAGCAGGCCTCGCATGCGGCCGGCACCGCGGCACAGACGATCTTCTCGTTCACGTACGACAAGCTGCCCGAACACCTGACCGCGTCGAAGGCCCTGATGACGAAGTCATTCGGCAAGAAGTTCGACAAGATCGCGCCGGCCCTGACCGAGCTCGCGCCGCAGCGAAAGATCCAGGTGGAAGCCGTTGCGCGTGCGGCAGCAGCCCTCCCGTGTGGTGACAGCTGCTCGTCGACGAAGGTCAACGTCCTGGTGTTCGTCGATCAGGCGCGCCTGGTCGGTAACTCCAAGAAGCCCACCGTGTTCGGCAACCGCATCACGGTCTCGATGGTCAAGCAGCACGGCAGCTGGCTCGTCGCCGATATCCGAGCCCTGTAAGCGACGTAACCGGCTCGCGTGAGATTTGGGGCGAGGCTCGCCGCGCGCTGTAAATGAGCTGACAAGCTCGCGTGAGTTTTGGGGCGAGGCTCGACGAGCCCTATAGGTGCGTTGACCGGCTCGGGCAGGTCGCTCAACAGGTCGTGCTAATTGCCCGAAACCGCAGGGCATACCGCTCATGTGGCGCGAAAAGGGCCGAATAGCGTCCCCCACCTCGCGGCCTTTGTCAAGACCCGCCCTTGCTTTCGGTGTGTCGACGGGGTTACACTGATCTTTCGCGCTCGCCTCGCTATGCCCTCCTTCAAATGCTGGTTGGAAGGCGCCCCTTGACCGGGGTCGATTGGCGTGCGCGCAGCACTCCTCACCGAGCCACCCGCCTGCGAGCCCTTGGAAGGACCCCTCTTGGCCGCCTCGCGCACTGCCGCACCTGTTCAGCCCCGCCGCATCTCGTTCGCCAAAATTGCAGAACCTCTCGAGGTCCCTGAGCTTCTTGCTCTCCAGACCGACAGTTTTGCCTGGCTCATCGGAGACGACTCCTGGAAGGTCGGTGTCGAGCAAGCTCTCGCCGCCGGTCGCACCGACGTCTCGACGAAGTCCGGTCTCGAGGAGATCTTCGAGGAGATCTCCCCGATCGAGGACTTCTCCGAGACGATGAGCCTGTCGTTCCGTGACCACCGCTTCGAGCCGCCCAAGTACTCCGTCGAGGACTGCAAGGATCGCGACGTCACGTACGCCGCTCCGTTGTTCGTCACCGCGGAGTTCATGAACAACGAGACTGGCGAGATCAAGAGCCAGACCGTGTTCATGGGCGACTTCCCGCTGATGACGGACAAGGGCACGTTCATCATCAACGGCACCGAGCGTGTCGTCGTGTCCCAGCTCGTCCGTTCGCCCGGTGTCTACTTCGAGCGCACGCCCGACAAGACGTCCGACAAGGACATCTACACCGCCAAGGTCATCCCTTCGCGCGGCGCATGGCTCGAGTTCGAGATCGACAAGCGCGACATGGTCGGCGTCCGCCTCGACCGCAAGCGCAAGCAGAGCGTCACCGTGCTGCTGAAGGCGCTGGGCTGGTCCGAGGCCCAGATCCTCGAGGAGTTCGGCCAGTACGAGTCGATCCGCCTGACGCTGGAGAAGGACAACACCACGACGCAGGACGAGGCCCTCCTCGACATCTACCGCAAGCTGCGTCCGGGCGAGCCGCCGTCGCGCGAGGCTGCGCAGACGCTGCTCGACAACTACTACTTCAACGCCAAGCGTTACGACACGGCCAAGGTCGGTCGCTACAAGATCAACAAGAAGCTCGGCGCTGACGAAGCCTTCGACCAGCAGACGCTGACGATCGACGACATCGTGTCGACGATCAAGTACATCGTCGCGCTGCACGCCGGCGATGCCGAGCTGGACACCCCGGCCGGCAAGACGATCGTCGAAGCTGACGACATCGACCACTTCGGCAACCGCCGTATGCGCACGGTCGGCGAGCTGATCCAGAATCAGCTCCGCACCGGTCTGGCCCGTATGGAGCGCGTCGTCCGCGAGCGCATGACGACTCAGGACGTCGAGGCCATCACGCCGCAGACCCTGATCAACATCCGCCCGGTGGTCGCGGCGCTGAAGGAGTTCTTCGGCACCTCGCAGCTCAGCCAGTTCATGGACCAGAACAACCCCCTGGCCGGACTGACGCACAAGCGTCGCCTGTCCGCCCTCGGACCTGGTGGTCTGTCCCGTGAGCGCGCCGGTTACGAAGTCCGCGACGTGCACCCGTCCCACTACGGACGTATGTGCCCGATCGAGACCCCTGAAGGCCCCAACATCGGCCTGATCGGTTCG
>JAWWPE010000273.1:0-5359 GCA_033850895.1 Nocardioidaceae bacterium
CTCAGCGCAACGGAAGGCAATTGAGCGGACTTCAACGGTCGGGAAGGACGCTGTACATGTACATGTCCTTCCGGGCGTCTCCGACCATCTGCCAGGCCCGCAGCAGCCCCTCTCGCTTGTACCCGACGGCCTCAGCCGCCCGCCACGATCCCTCGTTCCACGGCTCCACGTACAGCTCCAGACGTTCGATCTCCGGGAGCGACACCGCCCATGCAGTGAGTGCGCTCAGCGCAGCCTTGGCGTATCCGTGCCTCCGGAACTGTTCCCCAACCCAGTAGCCGGTCGAGGCGCGCCCGGAGGCGATATCCCTGATCCAAAGTCCGATGTGGCCAACGGCTTCGTCAGTGCTGATGTCGGCGACGGCGAACGAGAAACCCGTGCCCGCAGCGACACACCCGCGCTGGCGGTCAAGGTACGCCTCGACGTCGTGTGGGCCCCCCATGGGCGGGACCGAAGTGATGAGAGGGATCAGCGGGTCTGACGTCACGGCAGTCACCAGCGCGGCGTCACGCGGCTCCCAGGGCCGCAGGCGTACGGCGTCGCCCTCCAGGACCGGCACCACCTCAGGCAGCATGGCGACAATCCTCCACCTCCCACCGCCCATCGGCAGGTCCTAGCGCACGCTGTCTGCGCCGGACTAGTGCGCGGGCAACGACCCTGAGACCCACGCTGCCCAGAACGTGGGCGATCACGCGGCGTCGGTCAGCAATGCACGTCGAACCACACGGTGGTGCCTGCGCCGTCTGTTGCAGACCCCCACCGCGCAACGAGGGCGTCGACGAGCCGCAGCCCGCGACCGTGCACCTGGAGGGGCTCGTCCATGGAGACCGCCGATATCGCCCCCTCATGTCCGCCGTCGCGCACGATCGTGGTGAGGACTTCTCGCTCCAGCACCACGCGTACGACACAACCCGCCTGTCCGTGGATCAGCGCGTTCGTGACCAGCTCGGAGAGGCAGAGCACTGCCACGTCTCTCGTGTCCTCATCGACACCCCAATCCTCGAGGAGAACCCGCATGAACCTCCGCGCCTCGGAGACGGCTGCAAGCTCGGCTGCAACCGCGTGGACGGCGACCTTGGCCTCGGAACTCGGGGGATCGTCGGCGGAGAGGCGCGGGCGGGGCTCGGGATGATCGTAATGTCCCAGCAGTCTGCCCAGGTCCTCCCCGAGCCGCACGAGGTCTTTGCGCTGCACCGGGCGGAACTCTTGCCAGCGATCGAAGAAGACCACCAGTCCGCCTACCGTCGCTCCGGCTGCGACGATCGGGACAGCCGCGACTGCGACCGTCGCAGTCTGGCGTTGGCGTTCGACGAAGTCCGCGTACGCGTCTTCGAGGTTGTCCAACACGCCAAGGACCGGGTGCCCGGTTCGGACGGCTGTGTTCAGTGGCACGTCGTCGTAGGCGTCGATCAGGCACCACTCGAGCGTTCCGTGGTGGACACGATCGCTCGCGATGAACCGTGACTGGCGGCCACCCCCGATGGGCAGAGCCAACCCGGCCCGGTAGACATCGGGGAGCTCGGTCGCCGAAGCCAAGGCGTCCCGGGCCCACGCGGATAGGTCCGGTCTTGTACCGGCCACCGCACCCGCCCCGTTCTGCACGCCCACGAGCCTAAGTCACAGCAGACGCCTAGCGAAGGGCAATGCGTGCCACTCGGGCGGCAGGGGATCGTTCTCCCGCCGACCGCGCTGGCAGAGCGAATCGGTGGCAGTGAGCACTGGGGCCCGATTTGCTGCCCGTGGAACGTAGTCGTTCTGGGTGGCGCTCGAGGTGCTCGAATCCGACCACTTGCTCGACATGGACCACTTTGAGCAGTTTGGACGTGCCGAGGAGGCTGCGAAAGAGCGCGGGCGGCCGCAGCGCACGCTGTCTGCGGCAGAACCGGGCGTGTGATCCGACACAGGCTGTGGGGCCCCCAGGCAGTTGCGTGCGCCGCGTCCCCGGAGGACTAACAATCCGTCGCCAGACGTTGCGGTTGCTAGCGGGCGCGTCAGTCGCCTGGCCCGACACGAAGGAGAGCGCTATGGCCATGATTGTTGTCTTCGGAGGCACCGGTTACACCGGCAGCAACATCGTCCGAGAGGCCGCCTCACGGGGCCATCACGTCATTGCAGTGAGCCGCTCGAAGCCCACAGAGCCCATTGCGGGCGTCACCTATGAGACCGGCACCGTCGAGGACCTGGCTCCCGTGTTGATCCCCGGTGCAGATGTCGTGGTGGCGACGCTCTCGCCGCGGGGCGACATGGCAGGACAGCTGGTCCGTACCTATCGCGAACTGGCACGGCTGTCCGCCGAAGCGGGTGCGAGGTACCTCCAGATCGGCGGGTTCAGCTCGCTGCGGCCGGCGCCGGGTGCACCGCGGTTCGTCGAGGGTGAGCTCCTCGAACAGTTCCGCGATGAGGCGCTCGAGGGTGATGCCACACGCGCCATGTTGGTAAATGAGGGCCCGAGCGATCTCGACTGGCTGTTCGTCAGCCCGGCCGGGTCCTACGGCGCCTGGGCCGCCGGTGAGCGGACCGGTGAGTATCGGGTCGGAGACGAGGTCGCATTGTTCGACGACGCTGGTGAGTCCGCCATCTCCGGTGCCGACTTCGCCCTTGCAGTGGTCGACGAGATCGACACCCCCGTCCATCACCGCACCCACATCGGCATCGCGAACTGAACCACTTCTCACGTGCTCTACGGCCCACTCGACGCCACCATCCAGCGTGGTGACGACCAGTGGACGTCCCACGCGCGGGCTAAAGAGCCACGCGGCCGTCAAGTAACCGACCGGGTTGCGGCAGATCCGGATGGCCGCCGCGCACGCCATCGGAGCCTGACCCGGTTCTCCGGACAGGCGGTGATCATGCCGCGGTGTCGACGGCGGTGGACAAACAGCCATGACGTCGCCGCGCTCGTGATGCTCCCACGACGTCACCGCCTCGGCGTCGTGCTGGCGATGTTCCCGACACTCGTGCTGACCCGCAAATACCTCAAAGTCTGAGTCCCGCGGGTTACCGTCGCTTCGTTCAACTTCCCCCTCTGAACGAAGGCAGACCCTCGTGGTTCGCAACCTTTCCAGCATGCGTCAGCGTGCCCTCGTGGCCGCGGTCGCGTTCGCTCTCGCCATCGGTCCCGCCACGGCGCCGATCGCGCACGCCGACAACCTGAAGCACAAGAAGCATCGGGTCGAGCAGCGTGTGAAGCACGCGAAGGCCGACCTGGAGGAGTCCTCGCACGCGGCGTTCCGCGCCCGGCAGGCCCTCCACTCCGCGCGTGTCCAGCTCCGCTCCGCGCGGGAGAAGCTGGCCGCGACGCAGGGCAAGCTGACCGCGGCCCGCACCCTCGACGAGCGGATGCAGGTCGACCTCGCCGCCGCTCGCGCCGAGCTGCACCAGGCCCAGCTCGACCTCGCGGCCGGCCGGGCGAAGGTGCGCGACCAGCAGCAGCTCCTCAGCCAGATGGCCTCGGAGAGCATGCAGCAGGCCGACCCGCAGCTGATCGGGCTGTGGGCGATGCTCAAGGCGGACAACCCCTCCGACCTCAGCACCCAGCTCAAGACCGTCGGCAACCTGATGGACCGCGAGACGGTGGCGCTGCGCGACCTCAAGACCGCGCGCACGCTGCTCGCGGTCAAGGAGTCCCGGGTGCAGTCCGCGAAGGACGACGTGGCCGCGAAGGCACGCGCCGCCGCCGCCAACCTGGTGCTGCGCCAGCGGCTGGAGAAGGAGGCCGCCGCCAACGCCCGTTCGGTGGCCGACCTCGTGGGCCAGCGTCGTACGGCGCGGCACGCGGCGCTTCGCGCCAAGCATGCCGACCAGCGGACGCTGAAGAAGCTGAAGCGGCAGAACGCCAAGATCGCCCGGATGCTCGCCGCCCGGGCCCACCACGCCGTCAACCACGGCAACGGCGGCGGCCCGCTGCTGCGCCCGGTGACCGGCTACGTGACCTCGCCGTACGGCTGGCGGATCCACCCGATCTACGGCTAATGGGGCCTGCACGACGGCACCGACTTCCACGCGCCGTGCGGCACCCCGCTGCGCGCCGCCGGCAACGGCCGCGTGATCTCGGAGTACTTCAACTCCGCGTGGGGCAACCGGCTGATCCTCGACCTCGGCCGGGTCCGCGGCCACGGCGTCGCGGTCATCTACAACCACATCAGCGCCTACCGCGCGCACACCGGCGGCGTCGTCCGGCGCGGTGACACCGTCGCCTACGCCGGCACCACCGGCTGGTCCACCGCCTGCCACCTGCACTTCACCGTGATGGTCGACGGCAAGGCGCAGAACCCGATGAACTGGTTCTGACCTGCCATAACGTCGCGAGGGTGCCCACACACGTTTCGTGACGCCCACGTCGTACCCCCGACACGCTGTGTCGCGTTTGACCCACGTTGCGCGCCGGCTCGGACTACCCACGGTCGCCCAAGAGTTCTATCTGACCGCCGTAGCGTCCTCGGACCCGCTCCGCGACAGGGCCCGTCGACCTGGCCGACGTTCACTGCCGCCCACTGTGAAAACTGCGATGGCGGTGGTGATGGGCACTGCCAATACCAGTCCGATGCCCGAGGAGAGGGTGCGGACGATCTCTTCGGCGATCTCCTCGGTCGAGATCAGGGAGAGGATGGGCCGTTCGTAGAAGTAGAGGAGCAGCAGCACTGACAGTGCGGCTCCGGCGTACGCGAAGACGATGGTGTAGATCGTCGAGGCGATGTGGTCACGGCCGATCCGCATCGCCCGTTTGAACAGGTCCGGGCGAGTCAGTTCCGGCGCGGCGCCACGCAGCTCCCAGACGGCTGAGGCTTGGGTGATCGTGACGTCGTTGAGCACACCGAGCCCAGCCACGATGACGGCACACGTGAGCAGGCCTTGGAAGTTCAGGCCGTGCACGAAGCCGGACAGCAGCGCGCCGGTTTCGTCGGAGATCCCGCTCAGCCTCGACTGATCGATGGCAAGCAACCCGATCAGCGCCGTGATGCCGACTCCGAGCAGGGTGCCCGTGAGAGCTGCGCTGGTTCTGATGGAGACGCCGTGCGCGAGGTAGAGGACGACGTACATGATGGCCGCCGATCCGACCACGGCTACGGCGAGACCGGGCTTTCCGTTGAGGAGGGCGGGAAGCATGAAGGCGACCAGGATGTAGCCGCCGAAGCCGAGCCCGACCAGGGCCAGAAGCCCGCGCCACCGAGCGACCAGGCCGACCACGAGCACGAAGAGCCCGGCGAGCAGTCCGATCGGCAGGTTGCGATCCACGCTGAAGAACGAAAACGCCGACGGCGCCCCCTTCTGAGGCGGGGTCTGCATCAGTTCGAGCACATCGCCCCTCCTGAGCCCCGAACGGCTGACCTCCGGGGCCACCTGAACGAGCACCCGTTTG
>JAWWPE010000276.1:0-6576 GCA_033850895.1 Nocardioidaceae bacterium
GACGCGGACTACTTCGATGCCAAGGACGTCACGATCGGCGAGAAGATCACGGTCACGATCCCGTTCCAGTCCGGCGACGTGAAGGCCGTCTTCACCGTCGTCGCGGGCTGACCGCCGACAGACAAAGGGCCCCCACCACGGCGTACGTGGCGAGGGCCCTGTGCTGCGGCAGTGGTGCGGTCTAGGTGAGCTGTCCTTGGCCGGTGACGAGGTAGACGACGCGGCGGGCCATCGAGACGGCGTGGTCGCCGATGCGCTCGTAGTAGCGGCCGAGCAAAGCCAGGTCGATCGCGGGCTCGACACCGTGGTCCCAGTCATCGCCCAGCACCGAACGCAGCAGACCGCGGCGGAGCTGGTCCATCTGGTCGTCCTCGTCCTCGAGCTTCGCAGCCGCCGCGATGTCACGGTTGGCGACGATGCGCGACGCCGAGTCGATCATCGAGTCCGCGACGGCGGCCATCTCGCGGATGGTGCCGTGCAGGTTCTCCGGCACTGCCGACTCGGGCATACGCCGGCGAGCCACCTTGGCGACGTGCACGGACAGATCGCCCATGCGCTGCAGGTCGGTCAGCATCCGCAGCGTCGCGATGAGCTGGCGCAGGTCCGTGGCGACGGGCTGCTGAGTCGCGAGCAGAAGGGTGGCCCGCTCCTCGATCATCTCCGTCGCCTCGTCGATGTCCTTGTCACCCGCGATGACCGACTCGGCGATTGCGCCGTCGGCCTCGAGCAAGGCTTTGGTGGATTCGGCGACGGCACGGCGGACGGTGCCGGTGAGATTCACCAGATCGTCGACGATGGCATCGAGCTGTTCGTAATACTGATCGCGCATGTCACCACCATAGGGAGGGGCGGTGAACGGACGGCGACCTCCGGTGAACGCGGTGTGAACAGCAACCGAAGGTCGATTCGCCCTGCCGTTGCGGAGTGCCGCAGATCGTGAAACGCGCCCTACGCTGGATGTTGTGGACACCAGTGCAAGCATTCTGATCGCCGGGGCGATCGGTGCTGTCGTGGGGGCGATGCTGACGTACGTGTGGCGGTTCAGCGAACGCCGCCAGAACGCCATCCCGGAGCCGACCCCCGTCGTGCCGCCCGGCGTGGAGGCCGTGCTCTCCGTGCTGTCGTCGTCGGCCGTGCTGATCGACTCCGCCGACACCGTCGTCCAGGCGTCGGCCCCAGCCGTCGCGATGGGGATCGTGCACGCGGACCGGCTCCAGCCCGACGAGCTGATGTCGCTGGTGCGCCAGGTACGCCGCGACGGCCAGGTCCGCGAGGCCGACATCTCCCTGCAGCCGAAACGTGGCACCACTTCATACATCCATGCCCGCGTCGCCCCGCTGAGCTCGCGGCTGATCGTGGTGCTCGCCGACGACCGCACCCGCGAGCAGCGAGTCGAGACGATCCGCCGCGACTTCGTCGCCAACGTCAGCCACGAGCTCAAGACCCCGGTCGGTGCCCTGAACCTCCTCGCGGAGGCCGTCGGGGAGGCGAAGGACGATCCCGAGGCGGTCGTACGTTTCTCCAGTCGCATGCACACCGAGAGCGAGCGGCTGACCCGGCTCGTGCAGCAGATCATCGACCTGTCCCGGCTGCAGAACGACATCCTCAGCGACGAGGCGACGACGATCAAGATCGGCGAGCTGATCTCGGAGGCGTGCGAGCATTCCGCCACGGACGCCGAGCACAAGGACATCACGATCGCGACGAATGTCGAGCCCGAGCTGTACGTGCACGGCGACCGCGCCCAGCTGCACGCGGCAGTCAGCAATCTCGTCGAGAACGCCGTCACCTACAGCCCGGAGGGGTCGAAGGTCTCGGTGTCTGCGACCCGCGACGGCGAGGACGTGCGCCTGACCGTCGCCGACAACGGCATCGGCATCCCCGGTGACGAGCTCGACCGCATCTTCGAACGGTTCTACCGTGTCGACCCGGCCCGCGCCCGTGCCACCGGAGGCACCGGGCTCGGCCTCTCGATCGTCAAGCACGTCGCCGCCAGCAACGGCGGCACGGTCGAGGTCTGGAGCGAGCCCGGCCTGGGCTCGTCATTCACCTTGGTACTTCCGGCGTTCAGCGCCGAGATCGATGAGGAGCACGCGTGACGAAGGTATTGGTCGTCGAGGACGAGACGAGCTACAGCGAGGCGCTGTCATACGTCCTCCGCAAGGAGGGTTTCGACGTCGCGATCGCGGAGACGGGTCCTGACGCGCTGACCGAGTTCGACCGCAACGGCGCCGACATCGTGCTGCTCGACCTGATGCTGCCCGGGCTCTCGGGGACGGAAGTATGCCGAGCGCTGCGCCAGGTCTCGTCCGTGCCGATCATCATGGTCAGCGCCAAGGACACCGAGGTCGACAAGGTCGTGGGCCTCGAGCTGGGCGCCGACGACTACGTCACCAAGCCGTACTCACCTCGCGAATTGGTCGCACGCATCCGTGCGGTGCTGCGCCGCGGCATCGCCGACGACATCGACGACAACGCCTCACTCGAGTCCGGGCACGTGCGCATGGATGTCGACCGGCACCTGGTGACGATCGGCGGCGAGGAGACGAAGTTCCCGCTCAAGGAGTTCGAGCTGCTCGAGTATTTCCTACGAAACCCCGGACGAGTCCTCACCCGGGGTCAGCTGATCGACCGGGTGTGGGGCGCGGACTACGTCGGCGACACCAAGACCCTCGACGTCCACGTCAAGCGACTGCGCGCCAAGATCGAGAAGGATCCCGCCAACCCGACGACCCTGACGACCGTGCGGGGTCTGGGCTACAAGTACGACGCCTGAGGCCGGATCCGCGCCGGTCGGGCATCATGACAGCCAAGTTCGACAATGTGGCGTTCGTGGCCGGGATCGGTGCCGCGGTCTGCGCTCTCCTCCTCAGCGGCCTGCGCGTCGCATCCACCTGGGCCGGCGACCGCCAGCTGGGTGGCGCCGGACAGACACGACTCTTCCGCTCTGCGACGCGCACTGGGACCATCCCAAGCGGAGCCAAGCACCTGGTGTGGCGTGAGCTGCTCGAACGAATCGTGGCCCGCCGCGACCGCCCTGGCCGTCTGCCGCCCCAGGCAAGGGCGATGATCCTCGGCGCAATCGCAGGAGCGGCCGTTCTGGTGTGGACCACTCCGCTCGTCGCGGTCGGGGTCGGCGTGCTGGTCGCTGCCGCGTGGCTCCTTGTGGACCGGCGGGTCAGACGACGCCAGACCCGGCTGCTCGCCGCCCTGCGACAGCTGGAGTGATCTAGCGGCCCTGGTTGGCCACGGCGGCGATCGCGGCGGCGGCGGCCTCGGGGTCGAGGTAGGTGCCGCCCTTGATCGTGGGCGTGAGGTCGGCGTCGAGGTCGTAGACCAGCGGGATGCCAGTCGGGATGTTGAGGCCGACCACGGCTTCCTCACTCATGCCGTCGAGGTGCTTGACCAACGCGCGCAGCGAGTTGCCGTGCGCGGTGACCAGCACCGTTCGGCCGTCGAGCAGGTCGGGCACGATCGCGTCGTACCAGTACGGCAGCATCCGGTCGAGCACATTGGCGAGCGCCTCCGTGCGGGGCAGCAGCTCGTCGGGCAGGCCGGCGTAGCGCGGGTCCTCGGCCTGGCTGAACTCGTCGTCGTCGGCGATCGCCGGCGGCGGGACGTCGTACGACCGGCGCCACAGCATGAACTGCTCCTCGCCGAACTCCTCGAGGGTGGCCTTCTTGTCCTTGCCCTGCAACGCGCCGTAGTGCCGCTCGTTGAGTCGCCACGACCGCTTGACCGGGATCCAGTGCCGGTCGATGCCGTTGAGCACGATCTCGGACGTACGGATCGCGCGCCGCAGCAGCGAGGTGTGCGAGACGTCGGGATAGAGGTCGGCCTGGGCGAGCAGCTGAGGGGCACGCTCGGCCTCCGCGACACCCTGCTCGTTGAGGTCCACATCGACCCATCCGGTGAACAGATTCTTGGCGTTCCACTCGCTGTGGCCGTGCCGCAGCAGGATCAGGGTGCTCATGAAATGAGCCTATTCGGATCCGTCGTCCGAGCTCTCATCGGCCCGCCACTCGGCGTAGATCGCGTTGAGCGCCTGGACGTAGTCGTTCTGCGAGTGCACGCCCTCGAGCGTCCACTGCTGCTCGACGACGACGTACGGGAGCTGCTTGACGCCGAGGTCGGTGGCCGTCGCCACCTGGGTGCGCACCTCGTCGGCGTACTCCGTGCTCGCCAGCAACGCCTCCGCGGTCTCCAGGTCGAGCCCCACGAGGGCCGCCCGGGTGGCGAGCGTGAAGCTGTCGCCGATGTCGGCGCCCTCGAGGAAGTACGCCCGCCAGAGCTGGTGCGCGAGATCGCGCTGGACACCCGGACCGTCCTCATCGGCCCAGGTCAACAATCGCCAGGCGTCGAAGGAGTTGGCCTGCACCGCCTCGTCGAAGTTGAGCTCGATTCCGGTGATCTTCGCCGCGGCGGTGACCTGCACGTTGACGAACTCCGCCTTGTCGAGGCCGTCGAGCCGCTCGGTCAGCGCGTCCATCAGCGGCCGACCCTCGCTCGGCTCATCGGGCTCGAGCTGGAACGCCCGCAGGGTGAACTCGATCGGCTCGCCGGTCAGGATCGTGAACATCGCCGCAGCGCGTTCGAACCGGGTCGCGCCGATGTAGGACCACGGGTCGGTCACGTCGACGAACAGCAGCGCTTTCACACCTCGAACGCTACGCGAACGCAGGTGACTCAGAACGCCCGATGCGTGCCGAACGTGCGTTGCCAGTACGTCAGGGGCGCCTGGGTCGAGACGTCGGCTGCCCGTACGTCGCCGAGGACCAGCGTGTGGTCCCCGGCCTCGACGAGTCTGGCCACCGACATCGAGACCCAGGCGTGCCGGTCGCTGAGGGCTGGCGCCCCGTCCTCCAGCTGCCATGGGACGTCGACGAACTTGTCGGCATCCTTGCGGGCGAATCGCAGGGCAATCTGGTCCTGGGCGGCGTCGAGCACGTTGACGCCGACCCGTGACCCGACTCGAAGTCTCGACAACAGCGTCGACGTGTTGTCCAGCGAGACCAGCAGCATCGGCGGGTCCATCGACAGGGAGGAGAACGCGCTGACGGTCGTACCGTGCGGTCCCCCGTCCGCGAGGACCGTGACGACCGAGACCGCAGCTGCCACATTGCCCATCGCAGCTCGAAAGGACTTCGAGAGCACTTCGGGGTCGACCACACAGGTCATGAGGCGACTCCCACCGAGGCGGTGATGACCGGACGCCACCTCTGCACCCACGCCTGCTCGACCGGATCCGGTTGGCTGGCCGAGTCGAGCAGGTACAGAGCGGGCGCCGGCACGGCGGCCCCCAGCTCGACGAGCAGTGGCTTGAGGTGCACCTCCGCGGCCAGCTGGTGGCCCGGGCCAGCGCCCAACATGAGAGGTACGGCGACGACTCCTTCCAGCCCCGTGCCGGTGTCGAACCGGTCGAGGAACACCTTCAGCAGGCCCGAGTAGGTCGCCTTGAACGTCGGTGACGCGATGATCGCGAGGTCGCTGGCACGGACCGCCTTCACCGCGCCGGCCACCGTCTCGTCGCCCCAGTCGAGCAGGCCGGGCCCGAGGTCGACGAGGTCGATCGGCGTGACGTCTTCTGCACCGAGGCCCTCGGCGATTCGATGGGCCGCGTCCCACGTACGCGATCGCGCCTTGGGGTTGCCGACCACGATCGAGACGTTCACCCGACCTCCGCCAGCCGCTCCGCATTGCGGCCCTCGGGGATGGCCAGCCCGAGGTGGTCTCGCAAGGTGGTGCCTTCGTACTCGCGACGGAACAATCCGCGGTCCTGCAGGATCGGGACGACCTGGTCCACGAAGTCCTCGAGACCCGACGGCATCGCGGCCGGCATGATGTTGAACCCGTCCGAGGCGCCATGGGTGAACCATTCCTCGATCGTGTTGGCGACCTGCTCAGGGGTGCCCGCGAACGTACGGTGGCCGCGCCCTCCACCCAGCCGGATCAGCAGCTCGCGAACGGTGAGGTTCTCGCGCCGGGCCAGGTTGACAGTCAGCTCGTAACGGCTGCTCCTGACCTCCTCGACGGGTCGGATGTTGGTCGGCAGCGGCGCGTCGAGGTCGAGCTCGGACACCGGAAGGCCGACGCTCTCGGCCAGCTGCTGGTGCGGGTGCTCCAGCACGATCAGGTCGTCGAGCTGACGGTCGAGGCGTCGCGCCTCCTCCTCCGTGCCGCCGATGACGGTCACGATGCCGGGGAGGATCTTGAGGCCTTCGGGATCACGACCGGCGCGCAGGGTTGCCGCCTTGAGCTTGCCGTAGAACGCCTGCCCGTCCTCGAGCGTGGTCTGGGCGGTGAAGACCGCTTCGGCGAATGCCGCGGCGAGGTCGATCCCGGGTCCGGATGAGCCGGCCTGCACGATGACGGGGCGTCCTTGCGGGCTGCGCGACACGTTCAGCGGCCCCCGTACCTTGAAGAACTCCCCTTCGTGGTCGAGTCGGCGGACCTTCTCCGGATCGGCGTAGACACCAGTTGCCTTGTCGGCGAGGACGGCATCGTCGTCCCAGCTGTCCCACAACCCGAGCGTCACGTCCAGGAACTCGTGCGCACGCCGATAGCGGTCCTCGGGCT
>JAWWPE010000365.1:0-5161 GCA_033850895.1 Nocardioidaceae bacterium
GCAACGAGAGTCCGCGGGTCGGGCGACGAAGCGGGACAGGGAGCGTACGGTCGACCGACCCGGTCACGTGGGCGTGCAGCTCGGCGACGAAGCGAGAGGGTTGGTCTCCGTCCTCGTTGCCGGCCGCCACGGCGGTCACGACCAGCCGCCGGCGAGCCCGGCTGCAGGCGACGTAGAACAGACGACGCTCCTCGGCGCCCGCCGCCCGCGCGGACGGCGGAGGCTGGACCCCGTCCGGTGAGAGACGATCGAGCTGCAGCAGGCTGCTGCGCCACCGGACATCGGGCCATTCGCCGTCCTGGACGCCGGCGACCACGACGAGCGGCCATTCCAATCCCTTGGACCGGTGCGCCGTCATCAGCTGGACGGCCGGCCCGGCGGCGCCGCGTTGGGAAAGCGTGTCGCCCGGGATCTGCTGGCTCTCCAGGGCCGCGACGACCTCGAGCACCGACCGTTGCCCCTGCTGCTCCTCAGCGCGCGCGGCCTCGGCGAACAAGGCGCACATGGCGTCGAGGTCATGGTCTGCCTGAGTGGCGCCTTCGCCGCCGGACTCGGCGCGATGGCGCAACCGCTCGGGCCAGTCGGTGCCGTCCCAGAGGGTCCACATGACCTGCTCCGCGGCGAGACCCTGGGTGATCTGGTCCGCTGCCGTGCGCAGCAGCCTGGCCAACCTGGCCGCCGATGACACCGCGTCACCCTCCGGCGAGCCGCGCCGCCCGAGGGACGCCAGGAACACCGGGTCGGCAAGTGCCTCGGCGATGAGCAGGCGCGATGGACGAGGGTGGTCCTCCTCGTGACGGCGCAGGGCGCGGCCGAGCCGACGGACCGAACCCGCATCGAGTCCGCCGAGCGGGCCGGTGAGCAGGGCCTCGGCTGCATCGGGTTCGATCGACCGACCCGCCTGCAGGTCGTCGGCCGCGTGCAGGGCCGCCAACAGCGCGCGCACGCTCGGCTCCAGCGCCAGCGGCACCTCGTCGCCGGCCACCTCGACCGGCACTCCGGCCGTCGTCAGTGCGCGCTGCAGACGACCGAGGTGAGCTGCGGAGCGTACGAGCACCGCCATGTCGTGCCACGGCACCTGATCGTGCAGGTGGGCCTCCCGAAGGAGCAGGGCGATGTGCTCGGCCTCAGCCGCCGCCGACGCGTAGGTCTGGACCTCCACAACGCCCGGCTCGTCGACCCGTGACTCCGGCGAACGGAGCAGCTCGTACTGCGGACCGTCGACCGCACCGAGAGCACCCCTGCCGTGGACGATCGAGCGTACGGCGGCGCCGATGGCCGGTCCGTAACGGTTGGTGTGACCGAGCACCACGACAGGAGCCTTCGTGCCACCGGTGCCGAACCGGTCCTGGAAGTCGAGGATGCCCCGCACGTCGGCACCGCGGAACCCATAGATCGACTGGTAGGGATCGCCCACCACGACCAGGTCGCGGTCGTCGCCGGCGAGCGCGTCCAGGAGCCGGACCTGCAGCGGGTCGGTGTCCTGGTATTCGTCGACCACCACGAGCTTGAACCGGTCACGCCAGCGTGCGCGGCGCTCGGGATCGTCGAGGAGCCGGACCGCCTGGAACACCAGATCGGTGTAGTCGATCGTGTTGGCCAGCGCCGCGACGGAGGTGTATTCGTCGAAGAACCGTCCGGCCGCCTCCCAGTCGTCGCGGCCCGTGACGTCGCCGAGACGTTCGAGGTCGAGCGCATCCATGCCCTGGGCCCGGGCCGTCGACATCAGCTTCTGGAGCTCGGCGGCCATGCCACGGGTGCGAAGCGCTTGCCGCAGCGGCGACGGCCACGCCTCGGGATCGGCGCCGACCAGCATCTCGGCGATCGCGCTGTCCTGCTCCGGTGCGCTGAGCAGCCGGATCGGTGTGCCGTATGCCGCCTCGGACTGCTCCCGGCGGAGCAGCGCGTAACAGAACGAGTGGAACGTCATGGTCGGCGACGTCGACGTCGTGCGGTCGAGGCGACGGGCGATGCGGCCGCGGATCTCGTCGGCGGCCTTGCGGCTGAACGTCAGCACCAGGATCTCGTCGGGCCGCAACCCGCCGTGCTCGACCCGGTTGACCACCAGCTCGACCAGGGTCGTGGTCTTGCCGGTGCCCGGGCCGGCAAGCACCAGCAGGGGTCCGCCGGTGTGGTCGATCACGGTCTGCTGCGCCTCGTCGAGGGCCGGCGGAGCGTCCCGCCGGGCCTGCGGCTTCTCCAGGTGGAACTCGACGGGCATACCGCCTATCTCAGCAGATGCCACCGACACTCAGGGCGGGAACGGTCCTTCCCAACGCGCCGCGGAAAGGTCCACACGCTGCGGCGTACGCATCGCGGTGCCTTCCTCGAGCCAGTGAGGCAGGGCGCGCTCAGTGAGACACGGTACGAGGGTGCCGTCAGAGCGGACGACCCGCCACCACGGCACCCCGTCGTCACCCCGCGCCATGGCGCGACCGACAGCCAAAGCGATGCCCTGCTCCAAGACCTCGGCGACATCGCCGTAGGTCAGGACGAGCCCGGGCGGGATGCTCTCGACGAGCTCATGCACACGCTCGGTGAAGTCACCCGCCACGGTCAGTACGCCGGCTGGCTCGGATCGATCTGGTTGACCCAGGCGACGACCCCGCCGCCGACGTGCACGGCGTCGGAGTAGCCGGCACCCTTCAAGACCGCGAGCGCCTCGGCGGAACGTACGCCCGACTTGCAGTGCAGCACGATCTGCTTGTCGCTGGGCAGCTGCTCGAGGGCCTTGCCGTTGAGGAACTCGCCCTTCGGGATCAGGATCGAGCCCGGGATCTTGTTGATCTCGTACTCATTGGGCTCGCGTACGTCGACCAGCACGAAGTCACGGCCGCCGTCATTGCGCTCCTTGAGCCACCCGTCGAGGGTCGTGACCGAGATCGTCGAGTCGGCAGCCGCATCGGCAGCCTCCTCGCTGATCGCACCGCAGAACGCTTCGTAGTCGTCCAGCAGAGCGGTGATGGGTACGCCGGTGGGGTCACGACGGATGTTGAGGGTCGAGTAGCGCATCTCGAGCGCGTCGTAGACCATCAGCCGGCCGATCAGGGGATCGCCGATCCCGGTGATCAGCTTGATCGCCTCGGTGACCATGATCGATCCGATCGAGGCGCAGAGCACACCGAGGACACCGCCCTCGGCGCACGACGGGACCATGCCCGGCGGCGGCGGTTCGGGGTAGAGGTCGCGGTACTGCGGACCCTCCTGCGCCCAGAACACCGACACCTGACCCTCGAAGCGGTAGATCGAGCCCCAGACGTACGGCTTGCCGAGCAGCACGGCCGCATCGTTGACGAGATAGCGCGTGGCGAAGTTGTCGGTGCCGTCGACGATCAGGTCGTAGCCGGAGAAGATCTCCATGACGTTGTCGGTGTCGAGGCGTACGTGGTGTTGGATGACCGTGACGTACGGGTTGATCTCGGCGACCGACTCGGCGGCAGACTCGACCTTCGGCTTGTCGATGTCGGAGTGACCGTGGATGACCTGACGTTGCAGGTTGGACTCGTCGACGACATCGTCGTCGATGATGCCGAGCGTGCCGACGCCGGCCGCGGCGAGATAGAGCAGCGCTGGACTGCCGAGGCCGCCGGCGCCGATGACCAGCACCTTGGCGTTCTTGAGCCGCTTCTGACCGATCATCCCGACGTCGGGGATGATGAGGTGGCGGCTGTAGCGGCGTACCTCGTCGATCGTGAGTTCGTCTGCGGGTTCCACGAGTGGGGCAACCACGGTGTTCTCCTGTTCGATGCTGGTGTGGGCATAACGCCACACCCACGGTTCATTGTTCCGCTCGTCTCAAATCCGCGCGGACGCGTCCGGATCGTGAGCACCCACCGACTAGGCTGAGTCACGTGAGCGAAGCCATTCCCCTGCGACCCCGCACCAGTCGCCTGCCGCGCACGGCGCGTCGAGCCCAGCTCCTCGAGGTAGCCCTCGAGGTGTTCGTCGAGCAGGGCTACCACTCCGCATCGATGGACGAGATCGCCGATCGCGCCGGAGTCTCCAAGCCGGTGCTCTACCAGCACTTCCCCGGCAAGCTCGACCTCTACCTCGCGCTGCTCGAGACGTCCTGCGACACGGTGATCGACGGCGTCAAGACTGCGCTGGCCTCGACGACCGACAACCGTCGACGCGTCCAGGCGACGATGGAGCTCTGGTACGACTACGTGGCCGACCAGGGTGCCGCATTCCGGCTGGTGTTCGAGTCCGACCTGACCAGCGACCCGTCCGTACGCGAGCAGGTCGACCGGGTCATCGAGGAGTCCGCGTCCGCGATCGCCGAGGTCATCCACGAAGACACCGGCCTGCCGGGCGCGGCCTCGCACCTGCTGGCGGTGAGCCTGGTCGGCATGGGCCACGTCGGCGCCCGCAACTGGCTCTCAGCCGACTCCAGCCTCAGCCGCGACGAGGCCGTCCAGCTCGTCGCCGCCCTGGCCTGGCGCGGCATCGGCGGATTCCCCCGCAACGAAGACGACACGAACCAAGGAGATGAGTGACCGTGGAGGTCAAGATCGGCGTCCAGTACGCACCCCGTGAGCTGTCCGTGGCAACCGACGCCAAGCCCGAAGCCGTCCTCGACGCGCTGAGCAAGGCGATAAAGGACGACTCGGTGTTTGTCCTGACCGACGACAAGGGTCGCACCGTCGCGGTTCCTGCCGCCCGGGTGGCCTACCTCGACTTCACCTCCGACAACGAGCGCAAGGTCGGCTTCGGTCTCGCTGCCGCCAAGTAGGGCCATGGCCGGCCCCGAATACGTCACGCCGCGCGAGCGGCACGACGGACCGATCTTCCTCGCGGCGTACGACCCCGAGTGGGCGGCCACGTACGACCGGCTTGCCGGCGCGATCCGTGATGCGCTCGGCGACACCGCCGTCGAGGTCGAGCATGTCGGGTCCACGTCCGTCCCCGGGCTCGACGCCAAGCCGATCATCGACATCGACCTGATCGTCCCCGACTCGACCGATGAGGCGGCGTACGTCGGCCCGCTCGAACGACTGGGTTACGAATTGCTCCTGCGCGAACCCGACTGGTTCGAGCACCGATTGCTCCGCCTCGGCGTCCCCGCGGCCAATCTGCACGTCTTCAGCGAGGGCTGTGAGGAGCACACGCGGATGCTGGAGTTTCGCGACCGGATGCGCGCGGACGATGAGGTGCGCGACCG
>JAWWPE010000421.1:0-4771 GCA_033850895.1 Nocardioidaceae bacterium
GCGGCACCTTGGCGCTGGCCGTGTCGACGTTCGCTGCGGTCCGGTCGTCGAATCGTTCGGCGCGCACCACCGAGCGCGCGCTCCTTGCCGGGATCCGGCCGCTCATCGTTCCTTCCCGCCTGTCCGACGAGCCGGTCAAGGTCGGTTTCATGGACGAGCACTGGGTCAAGGTCACGGGCGGCCACGGGGCGGTCGAGGCGACCGACGACACCATCTATTTCGCGATCTCGCTCCGCAATGTCGGAAATGGTCTCGGAATCCTCGACAGCTGGGACGTGTACGCCTCGCGCGAGATCGGGGCGGAAGCCTCCCATCGGGATCCGTCCGCGTTCCGCCGGCTCACCCGGGACCTCTACATCTCGGGAGGAGAAGTCGGTTTCTGGCAGGGCGCGCTGCGCGATCCGTCCGAACCGATCTTCGCCGCCGTGCACCAAGCCGTCGAGCAGCGCACGGCTCTCACGGTGGATCTGCTCTATGCCGATCACGAGGGTGGCCAGCACACGATCAGCCGCATGACGCTCATCCCGTCCGAAGACGGCTCCTGGCTCGCCGCAGTGTCGCGGCACTGGAACCTCGACCGCTCCGACCCACGCTGAGATGCGTACGGCTGGCTAGTTGACCTGCCGGTCGTGGCCCTCCCAGAACGGCTGCCGCAGCTTGAACTTCTGCAGCTTCCCGGTCGCGGTACGGGCCAGCTCGTCACGGAACTCGATCCGTTTGGGGCACTTGTAGCCGGCCAGGTGTTCGCGACAGTGTGCGATCAACCCGGCCTCGTCGACCGGGTCCACATCCGGATCGAGGACCACCAGCGCGGTGATGAGCTCGCCCCACTTGTCATCGGGTATGCCGATCACCGCGACCTCGCGGACGGCGGGGTGGGAGCTGAGTGCGTCCTCGACCTCGATCGAGGAGACGTTCTCGCCGCCGGTGATGATGACGTCCTTCTTGCGGTCGGCGATCGCGATGTAGCCGTCCTCGAACGTGCCGCCGTCACCGGTGTGGAACCAGTTGTCTGCGGTCGCGTCGGCTGTTGCCTCGGGGTTGTCCCAATAGGCCTCGAGGTTGTGGTTCGACTGCGCCAGGACTTCGCCTCCGTCGTCGATCCTCATGCGTACGCCGATCGCCGGAGCCCCCGCCCGGCCGAGGTTGATGGCCTGCTGGTGGGGGTCGAGGTCGTCCCATTCGGCCCGCATCCGGCTCATGGTCAGCAGGGGAGCCGTCTCGGTGAGTCCGTAGATCTGGATGAACTCCCAGCCCAGCTCCTCGCGTACGCGCTCGATCGTGCGGGTCGGCGGTGGCGCGCCCGCGACGATGATCCGCACCCGGTCGCGGCCAGGGATCTCACCCTCCCAGGTCTTGGCACCGTCGAGCGCGGCGGTGACCACGGCGGGGGCGGCGCACAGATAGGTGACCCCGTGCTTCTCGATGCGCTTGAGGATCTCGGTGCCGTCGACCTGGCGCAGCACGATGTGGGTGACCCCCATGCCGGTCGCCGTGTAGGGGTGACCCCAGCCGTTGGCGTGGAACATCGGCAAGGTGTGGAGGTAGACGTCGCGGTCGGAGACCGAGGCCTGCCAGCCGAACACCGTCGCGTTGAGCCAGAGATTGCGGTGCGTCAGCTGCACGCCCTTGGGCCGCGCGGTCGTGCCGGAGGTGTAGTTGATCGTGGCAGTGGCGCCCTCGTCGCCGGCCCACGGCTCGGGCTCGGCCCGTGATCCCCAGATCTTGTCGTCGTCCTCGCCGAGCACGAACGTGCGCTTGCACTCGACCTCGTCGACGAGATGGCGCAGGTCGGGGTCTACCAGCAGGACCTCGGCTCCTGAGTGCTCGACGATGTAGCGGATCTCCGCGACGGCGAGCCGGAAGTTGACCGGCACCAGGACGCGTCCCCAGCCGGAGACGCCGAAGAACGACGTCAGCAGCCGCGCCGAGTTCTGGGACACGATCGCCACCCTCCCGCCGACCGGCACCCCCAGCTCGTCGAGGGTCGCGGCCTGCGCCCGCGCGCGACGACCGAGTTCCGCGTACGTGATCTCACCCCACGACTCGGCGGGCTGGTTCGGCTCGTCCACGACCGCGATGCGATCGGGGTAGACCGTGACGGCGCGATCCAGGAAGTCGGTGATGGTCAACGGATAGAACACGGCAGCCTCCAACGGTGCGGTTCCTCTCATTGTTACCGGTCTGCTCGGAATGACCCATACGGTGTCCGGATGACCTATTTCGTCACGGGTGCCACCGGCTTCATCGGCCGTCGATTTCTGGCTGAGCTGGTCGAGACCCGCAAGGGTCCGATCCATGTCCTGGTGCGCCCCGGTTCGGAGGACAAGCTCGAGCGCTTCGCCTATCAGTGGGGTCGTTCCTCGCGGGTCAAGATCGTCTCCGGCGAGCTGACGTCGCCGAACCTCGGAGTCGACCCGGACTGGATTGCCGCACACGCCGGCAAGGTCACGCACTTCTTCCACCTGGCGGCGTCGTACGACATGACCGCCTCGAAGTCGGAGAACGACCGGCTCAATCTCGACGGCACCCGCCACGCGCTCGAGCTGGCGGGAGCGCTGAGGGTCGGGACGTTCCACCAGGTGTCGTCGATCGCGGCGGCCGGCGACTTCCGCGGCACGTTCACCGAGGACATGTTCGATGAGGGCCAAGGCTTCCCCTCGGACTATCACCGTACGAAGTTCGGCTCCGAGAAGCTCGTACGAGACACCGCGACGATGCCGTGGCGGGTCTACCGGCCGGCAATCGTGGTCGGCGACTCGGTCACCGGCGAGATCGACAAGATCGACGGCCCCTACTACTTCATGCCGATGCTCAAGGGGTTGCGGGACCTGCTCCCCGCATGGCTCCCGCTCGCCGCGGCAGGTCTCGGCCGCACCAACATCGTGCCGGTCGACTTCGTGGCGAAGGCGATGAACGAGCTCGCCCACCGGCCGGGGCTCGACGGCCGGGCGTTCCACCTGGTCAACCCGACTCC
The DNA here is from genome assembly GCA_033850895.1 of Nocardioidaceae bacterium. Taxonomy (GTDB): domain Bacteria; phylum Actinomycetota; class Actinomycetes; order Propionibacteriales; family Nocardioidaceae; genus Aeromicrobium. Next base: position 2,978 of record JAWWPE010000421.1, read on the forward strand.
ACAGTCCAACCTCGACGTCGTCAATGCGCTCGCCTCCGCGGCCGGTGCGCCGCAGGTCGTGGTCTCGGTCGACAACGCGACGACCGATCGGGTGACCAGCACGCTGCTCGGCTCGATCGTCGGGAGGATCGTGGAGTCGGGACCCGGCCATCTGATCGCCAAGCAGACCGTGGGGCGCCTCGGCGTGCCGCCGGAGGTATTGGCGCACCTGAACCTGCCGACAGCCTTCGACGCCACCGCCACCACGAATGCCCTGGTCGGTACCGGCATCGAGGTGCCTGAGCTGTCGTCGTACGCCTCGGTGCTCTGGGACTTCTGGGAGCAGAATCTCGACCCGGCGATCCGTGCGGACCGTGCGACCCGGGCTGCCGTCAAGGGCACCAACGTGGTGATCACCGGGGCGACCTCGGGCATCGGCAAGGCCACTGCGCTGCGGCTCGCCGCCCTTGGCGCCAACGTGATCCTGGTGGCGCGCGGCGTGGAGGCGCTGCAGCTGTGCGTCGACGAGATCCGCTCCCGCGGCGGCAGCGCGACCGCCTATCCGTGCGACCTGGCCGACCTCGACGCGATCGACAACCTCACCAAGGACCTGAACGCCGAGCTCGACGGCATCGACTTCCTGATCAACAACGCCGGCCGCTCGATCCGCCGCTCGTTGCGGCTGTCGTACGACCGGTTCCACGACTTCGAGCGGACGATGCAGCTCAACTACTTCGGCGCCATCCGGCTGGTGATGGGGCTGACCCCGGGGATGGCGAAGCGCCGGAAGGGGCACGTCGTCAACATCTCGTCGATCGGCGTCCAGACCAATGCTCCGCGGTTCTCGGCGTACATCGCCTCCAAGGCCGCGCTCGATGCGTGGACCCGGGTGGTCAGCTCGGAGATCCACGACCGCGGTGTCACGTTCACCACGATCCACATGCCGCTCGTACGTACGCCGATGATCGCGCCGACCAAGCTGTACGACCGGTTCCCGGCGATCAGCCCGGCGCAGGCCGCAGACATGGTGCTCAGGGCGATGCGCGACAAACCACACGAGATCAACACGTTCGGCGGCACCGCCGGGGAGATCGGGCACGCGTTGGCGCCCCGTGCGGCGTTCAGCGTGCTGAACCGTGCCTACAAGCTGTTCCCGGACTCAGCCGCAGCGCGTGGTGCGGATGCCGGCACGTCGGCGACCCGCGAGCAGCTCACCCTCGCGCGGATCCTGAAAGGCGTGCACTGGTAGGTCAGGCCTCGTAGCCGTAGAACCCCTGGCCGCTCTTCTTGCCGAGCAGGCCGGCGTCGACCATGCGGTCCAGCAGCGGCGGCGGGGAGTAGAGCGGTTCCTTGAACTCGTCGTACATCGACTTGCCGATCGCCTTGATGGTGTCGAGACCGATCAGGTCGGACAGGGCGAGCGGACCCATCGGATGGCCGCAGCCGAGCACCATGCCGCGGTCGATGTCGTCGGCGGACGCGTAGCCGGCCTCGTACATCCGGATGGCACTCAGGAGGTACGGCACGAGCAGGCTGTTGACGACGAAGCCTGCGCGGTCGATGGCATCGATCGGCTTCTTGCCGAGGGAGTCCGTGACCCAGCTGCGCATGCGCTCCAGCGTCTGCGGCGAGGTCGTCAACGACGGGATGAGCTCGACGAGCTGCATGACCGGTGCGGGGTTGAAGAAGTGCACGCCCATGACATGGTGGGCGCGGCCCGACACGGCACCGAGCTTCACGATCGGGATCGATGACGTGTTGGACGTCAGGATCGCGTCGTCCTTGGTCAGGATGTGGCCGACCCGGCGAAACAGG
>JAWWPE010000042.1:0-6016 GCA_033850895.1 Nocardioidaceae bacterium
GCCAGCTCGAGACGAGCTTGCACGGTCTCGGATTCGCCCCGAATCTGACGATCGACACACACTTCTCGACGGCCACATATTGGGCGGTCCGCCGCTGGCAGTCAGCGAGTCACCTTCCTGTCACGGGATCCGTGCCGCTCGGACAAGCGGTGTTTGCTCCGACCGCGGTCAGGATCGAGGCCAACGACCTGAAGGTCGGTGAGCAGGTTCAGCCCGGTGCCGTCGTCGAGCACGGTAGCGGTCGGGCTGCGGCGGTCACGACGCAGCTGGACCCAGCCGAGCTGCCCAGCCTCAAGGTTGGCGAGCATGTCCGGGTCACCCTGCCGGACGGCAAGGTCAAGCGCGGTCGCATCGCCACGGTCGGCGCGGTCGCTCAGGACGCCAGCCCGGCGGGCGGCGGCGGGGGTGGTGGCGGTGGTGGCGGAAACCCGGACGAGGTGGCAACCGTGCCGGTCACGATCACGATCGGAGGCCGGATCAGCGGGTTCCTCGACCAGGCACAGGTCCAGGTCGCCATCACCCGCGAGTCACACAAGGGAGTTCTGGCGGTGCCGATCACCGCGCTCCGCGGAGTCGTCGGGGGAGGCTACGAGGTGATCGTCGCGAACGCCACGAAGACTCGCCACGTACGCGTAGACGTCGGCTTGTTCGACGAGACGGCCGGGCTTGCCGAGGTTCAGGGTCCCGGCCTGACCGCGGGGCAGAGGGTCGAGGTGCCGCGTGAGGGTGCTTGAGCTGCGCGATGTCCACAAGGTGTATCCCGGAGAACCTCCGGTGGAGTCGCTGCGCGGGGTGAGCCTCGACGTCGAGGCAGGCGACATGGCGGCCGTGGTCGGTGCCTCCGGATCGGGGAAGTCGACCCTGCTGCACGTCATGGCCGCCCTCGATCGACCCACGAGCGGGTCCGTGCAGCTGGGTGAGCGTCGGGTCGACTCGCTGACCGACCGCCAGCTGGCAGGTTTGCGTGCACACCGCGTCGGCGTCGTCTTCCAGCAGTTCTTCCTGCTGGAGTCACTGACCGCGCTGGACAACGTCGCGACCGGGCTTCTCTATCGCGGAGAGCCGGTTGCCCGCCGACGGCAGGCCGCTGTCGAGGCGCTTACCCGTGTCGGTCTCGCCGATCGGATGCATCATCGGGCCTCGAAGCTCTCCGGTGGTGAGCGACAACGAGTGGCGATCGCGCGAGCTGTGGTCGGGCGCCCGGCCATCCTGTTCGCCGATGAGCCCACCGGCAATCTGGACTCCGCCACCGGCGCAGGCATTCTCGATCTGATACGCGAGCTCAATCGCGAAGGCACCACGATGGTCATCGTCACCCATGAGGAAGCCGTGGCGGCGGCCTGCCCGCGACGGATCGAGATCCGAGACGGGCGGGTGGTCGCATGAGGCGGCGGCACGGCGGCCGGCCGGCCCGCTCGCGTGCGGCCGGGCATGAGTCATCGGATCCCATCAACACCGACCGCAGTCGGCTGCTGTTCACCGACCTGCTGACGACGAGCACCCTGGGTATGCGGTCTCGCCGCCTGCGCGCGCTGCTGTCGGCGCTCGGGATCGCGATCGGGATCGCGTCAGTCGTTGCCGTCCTCGGCATCACTCGCTCCAGCCAGTCGGACCTGCTCGCAAAAATCGATGCGCTGGGCACCAACCTGTTGACCGCGGTCAGCAGCGAGGGCGCAGACGACGTCGAGCAGCAGCTGCCAGTCACCGCTCCCGCGATGATCCGCCAGATCCCGGGAGTCTTCTCGGTGGCGCCGACTGCAGAGCTGGTGAACTCCCACGTCCTCCTGAGCGACCGCGTACCCATCGGTCAGACGGGTGGCCGGTCCGTACGGGCTTGTGACGCCACCTTGCTGTCGACCTTGACCGGGTCACTCCTCACCGGGCGGTTCCTGGGTGATGGCCCCAACCCGGTCACGGTTCTGGGCTATGACGCGGCAACCACGCTGGGAGTCCGCGAGGTCGGCCCGGCCACGCGGGTGTGGCTCGGCGGGCACTGGTTCACCGTGGTCGGAATCCTCAAACCGATGCCGTTCGCGCCGGAGCTCGACCGGTCGGCTCTGGTCTCCTTCGCGGCCGCGAGCAAATACCTCGGGTACGACGGCCATCCCAGCCGGATCTATCTCCGAGCCGTCCCGGAGCGCGTCACCGATGTCCTGGACGTGTTGCCGGCAACGGCGAGTCCCGTCGACCCGAACAGGATCACCGCCAACCGACCATCCGAGGCTCTCCTCGCCCAGCTTCAGGTCAAGCAGGCCGGTGGCGTGCTTATCCTCGGCCTCGGCGCGATAGCCCTGCTGGTCGGCGCCATCGGGATCGCCAACGTCATGGTGATCTCCGTGCTGGAGCGCCGCTCTGAGATCGGCCTTCGACGTGCCCTGGGGGCGGCCCGGCCCCATATTGCTGCGCAGTTCCTGACCGAGTCATTGATCCTGTCGACGCTCGGAGGGATCGGGGGACTGGTGATCGGCACGGCGGTCACGACTCTCGTCGCCAAAGACCGCGGCTGGGCCGTCCTCATACCGGTTCAGGCGCTCTGGGGTGGACTGCTCGTAGCGGTCGCCGCAGGGGTCCTCGCCGGGTTGTACCCCGCGCTGCGTGCGGCTCGGATACCACCCACAGACGCACTCCGTACTGTGTGAACAGTCCATTCCGGCGGGAGCCACGCATGATGACGAGATCTGCACCGCGGTCGGCTGGTGGTCTTCGGTCCCGATACCGCAACCTCGCGAAGCTGGGCCTCCGGACCCGGATGGCGGCTTCGTACGTGGTGGTCTCGGCCGTGGCCGTCCTCGTGGTGGAGGTGGTGCTGCTCACCTTGGTCGCGCCCGAGATCCGCTCCGCCTCGACGCAGGTGGATCAAGCCAACAAGCAGGTCGTGCAGGCACAGACCGGAGCGGCGAAGGACAAGGCGGCACGGGCCACGGCTGAGGATGCTGCCGCGCTGAGCCTGATCGCCACCCAGGTGGCGAACGAGCACCCACGACTCTCGGACGCAGAGCTGATCAAGACGGTCGCCGGCCGGGGATTCGCGAAGTCACGGTTGGCCGTATCCATTCGTGAGGGTGCGGTGCCGGACGCCTGGGAAGCGTTGACCGACCCCGACGGGCGCGTCGTGGCGATCACGTCACAACAGGTCGCACGAGTCGGTGAACAGCTGCCCGGCAAGGGCACAGGGGCGAATGATTGGGCATCGACGCCGGTGGCGGTTGCGGGACCGACGGGTGAGCCCCGACGGGTGATCGGGGCCGTCAGGGCGTCGCTCCTGCCCGACAAGGGGGTCCCGACCAACACCGGGGGCTCGAACGAAGCAGACGCCAAGAAGGCGGCGGCGGCGAAGTCGGACACCTCGTCGTCGGTCAGCGTCTTCCGCACGCTGGTGCTGCCGGCGCTGGTGGTGCTGGCCTTGCTGATACCGGTAGGGGTCCTGTTCGGCCTGCTCAGCACCAGACGCCTCATCCGGCGGATCGAACGCCTGGCCGAGGGGACGGCGACAATCGCCGGTGGGGATCTCACGGCACGCGTGTCGGTGTCGGGCGAGGACGAGGTGGGGCATCTGGAGAGCGGTCTCAACTGGATGGCAGAGCGACTGGAGGCATCGGTGCAATCGGAGCGGGAGACGGCCGGCGCCGACGCCCGGCGTGCCGAGCGCACCCGAATGGCGCGAGACCTGCACGACTCGGTCTCTCAGCACCTGTTCTCGATGAACTTGCTGGCCGGCGGCCTGCGCCGCGCACTCCCAGCCGGTTCCGACCTGCGCCGGCAGGCCGAGTCGATGGAACAGACGGTGGACAAGACGATGCGGGAGATGCGCGCGATGCTGCTCGAGCTGCGTCCCGTCACGGTGGAGGACGCGGGGCTGACGGCAGCACTGCAGGAGCTCTGCCGGGCGTACGAGGTTCGCCTCGACATCGAGTTCGAGCTCGAGGTGGAGGACCTGACCCTGTCGCCGGCGATCGAGCATGCTGTTCTGCGGGTGGTGCAGGAGGCGCTCGCCAACGCCGCACGGCATGGGCACCCGGACCTGATCGTGCTGCAGGTCCACCGCGTTCAGGATCAGGTGGTCGTCACGATTCGCGACGACGGGGTGGGGTTCGACCCGGCGCGAGCCGGGGAGCGACACGGCATGGGCCTGGACCTGATGCGTGAGCGGGTGACGGAGCTGGGTGGGACGATCGATGTCGTGAGCTCACCACGGCACGGTGCGACGGTGACGGCAAGCATCCCGATGGGCCGACCGTGATCCGCGTACTCCTCGTGGACGACCACGCAGTCGTACGACAAGGGCTGCGGTTCGTGCTCGAGCAGGAGCCGGACATCCGGGTCGTCGGCGAGTGTGAGGACGGGCGGAGCGCGTTGGCATCGATCCTCGAGCTCGAGCCCGATGTCATGTTGTTGGACATGGTGATGCCGGGGGTGGACGGTCTGTCCGTGCTGCACGCATTGCGTGATCAGCCCGGTGGTCCCGCGGTCATCGTGCTGACTTCTTTCCTCGCCGATGACCTCGCGGTCAGCGCCGTCAGGGCGGGCGCGCTCTCCTACCTGCCGAAGACGACCGCGGTCGAGCGCGTCGTGGACGCGGTGCGGGCAGCTGCCGACGGCGGCAGCACGCTCGACCCAGGAGTCGCGGCACTGCTTGTGCAAAAGGTGCGCGATGCTGCGGACGATGGTCCGTTGGGTCTGCTGTCGCCCCGCGAGCGGGAAGCCTTGACAGAGCTTTCACGCGGTCGCTCGAACCGCGAGATCGCCCGGACCATGTCCATCAGCGAGGAGACGGTCAAGACGTACGTCTCCAACATCTTGGCGAAGCTGCATCTGCAGGACCGTACGCAAGCCGCGAACTTCGGCATCCAACGAGGTCTCGTCCCGCTGGACGACGCGCTGCGCGACGACTCCAGCACCTAGGCGATGTGCGCCGCGCCGCCGCGCCTACCAGCGGGGGTGGATGGCCTCGCGCAGCTCCCGGTCGTAGATGTCGTGCACCGTCGCATCGAAGCCGTCCGGCAGGGCGACATCGGCCGCCGCCGCGTTGGACTGCGACTGGCTGACGTTGCGGGCGCCCGGGATGGCCGCGGTGACACCGTCCTGGGCCAGGATCCATGCGATGGCGGCCTGCGCCGGGTGTACGCCTTCGGGCACGGCAGCCGCGAACTCCTGCGCAGCACGCACTCCGGTCTCGAAGTCCACGCCGGAGAACGTCTCGCCCACGTCGAAGGCCTCGCCCGAACGGTTGTACGTGCGGTGGTCGTCCGGTGCGAAAGTCGTGTCCTTCGAATAGCGCCCGGACAGCAGGCCGGACGCCAACGGCACCCGCGCGATGATGCCGACGCCGGCCTCCTTGGCCGCCGGCAGCACCTCGTCGAGCGGCTTGAGCCGGAATGCGTTGAAGATGATCTGGATGCTCGCCACATGCGGCCGGGCGATCGCGGTCATCGCCTCGTCGACGGTCTCGACGCTGACGCCGTACGCCGCCATGACGCCCTCCTGCACCAGCAGGTCGAGCGCGTCGTAGACCTCGTCGCTGGAGAACACCGGAGTCGGCGGGCAGTGCAGCTGAACCAGGTCGAGGGTGTCGACGCCGAGGTTGCCGCGCGAACGCTCGGTCCACGTCCGGAAGTTGTCGAGCGTGAAGTTGGCCGAGTCCTGATCGGCGCGCCGGCCCATCTTGGTGGCAACGAAGATGTCGAGGTCCGGCCGGGCGCGGAGGTACTCGCCGATCAGCTGCTCGCTGCGACCATCGCCGTACACGTCCGCGGTGTCGAAGAACGTCACGCCGGCGGCGGTCGCGGCATCGAGTACGGCGATCGCGTCCTCGTGACTGACATCGCCCCAGTCGGCGCCGAGCTGCCAGGTGCCGAGCCCGACCACCGATGCGGTGAGCCCGGTGCGGCCCAGCGGCCTGCTCTCCATCGGGTCCGACACGGGGAGCGTCATCGGCCGAGGCCCTCGGCGAGCCGGTGGTAGGCGGCGTTCCAGCGCAGCTCGCGGCGGAAGCTGCGGGTGGTGGTGTCGTCGTCGA
>JAWWPE010000064.1:0-13344 GCA_033850895.1 Nocardioidaceae bacterium
CCATTGGCCGCCGATGAACAGCTGCGTGTGTACGGCGTCCAGCACCTTCTTCTCGTCGACTTCGCTCATGTCGCCACTGTATTGCGAGCCTCAAGAGCTGGCACCCGCACCGGGCGCACGTACGCCGAAGGCCCCACGGCGTCGGGATGCAGCACCGCCGCCATCGCCTCGACCCCGTCGACGAGTCGAGGGCCGGGCCGCACGATGACCGCGTCTCCGTCGATCGCCCACACCGCCGCATCGGGAAGCTCCCGCGCGACGATCTCGGCCTGCGCGGCGGCGCCGTCGAGACCGAAGCCGCACGGCGCCACGAACACCACTTCGGGTCGCTCTGCGCGCAGCTCGTCCCACGACGACGCCCGGGACGCCTGCCGCGGATGGCCGCCAACTGGAATCCCGCCGGCCGCCTCGATCTGATCGGGGATCCAGTGGCCGCCGGTGAACAGCGGATCGACCCACTCGACGACGGCCACCCGGGCACGGTCGCGGCCGGACACCGCAGAACGTACGTCCGACAACCTGGTCTCGAGCGCCGCGACCAGCTGCTCGCCGCGGCTGGAAGCACCCGCGACCCGAGCCACCGCCCGGATCGAGTCGAGCACCTCCTCCAAGGAGTAGGGGTCCAGCGTCACCACCTCCGCGGCACACCCCAGGTGCTCGAGCGCCGCGTCGACCTGCCCGGGCGGGATGGCGCAGACCCGGCACAGGTCCTGGCTCAGGATCAGGTCAGGCGCCAGCTCGGCGAGGGCGCCCTGGTCCAACGTGTAGAGATTCTCACCTGCCGCGAGCTGACGCCGTACGTATGCATCGATCTCCGCGACCGACATGACCGAGGTGTCGGCGCCTCCGACGACGACCCGCTTGTCGACCCGAGCCCGCGCCGGTTCATTGCACTCAAACGTGACACCGACCAGCTGGTCGTCAACACCGAGCGCGTAGACGATCTCGGTGGCCGACGGCAGCAGCGAGACGATCCGCATCACGCGGCTCGGCGACTCTTGAGCTTGTAGACGATGAACCACACGATCGCGGCCAGCACCGCGACCACCAGCGCATATTTCAGCGCGTTGCCGTACTTCTCGACCGACTTCCAGTTCGAGCCCAGCTGATAACCCGCCACGACCCAGATGACATTCCAGATCAGGCTGCCGGCAGTGGTGTAGAGCAGGAAGCGCGAGACCGACATCTTCTCGACGCCCGCCGGGATCGACACCAGGCTCCGGATACCCGGGACCATCCGGCCGAAGAACACGGCCGCCGCGTCGTTGCGCTGGAACCAGGCGACTCCACGATCGATGTCGCGCTCGGTCACCAGCGGCACCTTCGACAGCACGCTTCGGGTGCGCTCGAGGCCGAACGCCAGCGACAGCCAATAGAGGATCAACGCGCCGCCGACCGAACCGATCGTGGCGGCGATGATGACGGCGACCACGTTGAAGTTGCCCGGCACGCTCGCGGTGAAACCGGCCAGCGGCAGCGCCACCTCGCTGGGCAGGAACGGCAGGATCGTCTCGACCGCGAGGATCAGCGTGACCCCGAGCAGGCCGAGCGAGTTCATCAGGTCCGCGACAAGACCGGCGAGCCCGGAGTCGGGGACGCTCGACGTCTGGGCCACGAGCTCGGTCAGTAAGGTCACGGGCATGAGCGTAACCGTCAAGCTCAATCGCGCGGTCATCGTCGGCGGGATCGCGGCCGTGGCACTCGTGACGGGGGCCGTCACCGTCGTGGCACAGCAATCAGCCAGCGACGCCGACCCCTCAGCCACCCGGTTGCGTACGCCCAGCAAGGCTGTCGATGTGGTCGACTCGCACTCTCCGGCGAAGTCGGCGATCGCCACGTCGCAACGCTTCTTCGCGTCCTCGCCGGTGGCGGTGCTCACCGACTCGAAGGACCACGACGCCCAGCGGCTGGCGATCCGTACGGCCACGACCCTCGGGGCGCCCGTGCTGATCGACCACCCCCAGGTCAAGGCTGAGATCGGCCGGCTCGGCGCCAAGACCGTCCTGACGTTCGGTCACACGCGGACGGTTCCCGGCGCGATCGTCGTCACCGAGCAGACCGCCGCCGCAGAGATCGCCCGGGTCCGCCACGCGTACGTCCCGGTGCCGCGCAAGCCTCGCGATGCGATCGTGGTGACCCGAAACCGCCAGGCCAATGCGGCGGCCGTGGCCAATGCGGTCAACGCCGGCGCCGACGTCCTCCAGCTGCCGACCGCCGATCCGCGCCGCGACCCGGCCGCCGCCAAGGTGCTCGCGGCCCGACCCAGCACGCCGGTCATCGCGCTGGGCAACCCGTTCACCCACGGCTTCGCGTACTCGTTGGCGATCGTGCGCCGTCACGTCACGCAGGCCGCGGGCGGCTACCTCGCGCTGCCCGGCAAGACGTACACCGCCCTCTACGGTCACCCCAAGAGCCCGAGCCTCGGCGTGCTCGGCGAGCAGGGCGTCAGGGCGTCGGTCGCGCGCGCCGAGAAGCTCGTACGGAAGTACCGCCGGGTCGGCAATGCCCATTTCGTGCCGACATTCGAGATCATCGCCACGGTCGCGTCGTCGGGTGCCGGCAAGGACAAGAACTACTCCAACGAGGTCTCCAGCTCCACGCTCCGGCCGCTGATCGATGCGGCCGGGAAGGCCGGCGTGTACGTCATCCTCGACCTGCAGCCGGGACGGTCGGACTTCCTCAGCCAGGCCAAGCGCTATCGGTCGCTGCTGCTGCGCCCGTACGTCGGCCTCGCGCTCGACCCGGAATGGCGGCTGACCAGGAAGCAGAAGCCACTCCGCCAGATCGGGTCGGTCAAGGCCGGCGAGATCAACCGGACCAGCAGCTGGCTCGCTCGGCTGACCCGCGAGCACACCCTGCCGCAGAAGATCTTCGTGCTGCACGAGTTCTCGTCATCGATGATCAAGCACCGCTCACGCGTCGACGTCAACCACGCCGAGCTGGCGACAGTGATCCACGTCGACGGTCAGGGTTCACAGCCCGACAAGCAGGGGACCTGGAAGGCCCTCCACCGCAACGCTCCGAAGGGTGTCTTCTGGGGCTGGAAGAACTTCGTCGACGAGGACCACCCGATGCTGGACGCCCGCAAGACCTGGCGCAACGTCAGGCCCCGGCCGAACCTGGTGTCGTACCAATGAGGCGCCGGCTGATCGTCATGCTCGCCGCGGCGCTCATTGCACTCAGCGGATGCAGCGGCCTCCATCACTCACGAGGGTGGAAGCTGGCCGACCTCGACCGCAACTGGCTCAACCTTGCGACGTTTCGTGGCATGAGCGACGCGGATTCCCTTGCCGAGGGCATGCCGAATGCTGACGCTGTCATCTCGGCCAAGGGGAAGGCGGAGCGAACCGTACGTGATCAACCCGATCCACTGCGCATCGTGGTGCGCTACGACGGGAGCGACGAGGGATTCAGGAAGATCCCCGACGAATGCTTCCTGTTCACCTTCCCGGACGGTTATGACGTCGACTTCCACAAGGTGGGCTGCCCGAAGCGCTGAACCGTGTCGCGCGGCGGACTCAGCCCATGAAGTCGGCGGCCGAGACACCCGGCGGCTCGGCGTCGCGGGCCATCGGGGTAAAGCGCGAGTAGTGGCCCTGGAAGCTGACCGCCACGCGATTGACCGGACCCGAACGGTTCTTGGCGATGATGATGTCGGCCTCGCCGGGACGCTCGGACTCGCCGGCGCTGTGTGCATCGGGCCGGTTGAGCAGCATCACGATGTCGGCATCCTGCTCGATCGAGCCGGACTCACGCAGGTCGGACAGCTGCGGGGTCTTGTCGGTGCGCTGCTCGGACCCTCGGTTGAGCTGGCTGATCGCCACGACCGGGATCTCCAGCTCCTTGGCCAACAGCTTGATCTGGCGCGAGAACTCCGAGACCTCGACCTGACGGTTCTCGACGCGCTTGCCCGATGTCATCAGCTGGAGATAGTCGATCACCATGAAGCCGAGGCCGTGATCCTTCTTGATGCGCCTGGCCTTGGACCGGATCTCGGGCATCGTCATGTTGGGCGAGTCGTCGATGACCATCGGAGCGCTCTGCACCCGCGGCATGGCCTTCGCGATCGCGTCCCAGTCACGCTGGCCCATGCCGCCACCACGCATCTGCGAGACGTTGACCTTGGCCTCTGCCGACAGCATGCGCATCGCGATCTCGGCGCCGGTCATTTCCAACGAGAAGATCGCGCACGGGATCTGGTGCCGGATCGCGGCGGCCCGGCAGAAGTCCAGCCCGAGGGTCGACTTGCCGACACCGGGTCGGGCGGCGACGACGATCATCTGACCGGACCTGAACCCGGTGGTGAGGCGGTCGAGGTCTGGGAAGCCGGACGGCACGCCGTGCATCTCGGTGCCGCGGCCCTGGATCTCCTCGATCTCGTCGATCGTGAATGCGATCAGGTCGGAGACGGTGCGGTAGTCCTCGGCCTGGCGGGTGCCGTCGACATCGAGCACCTCGGCCTGGGCCCGGTCGACGATGTCGGCGACGTCACCCTGACCGGCCTGCCCGAGCTGGGCGATGCGCTGACCGACCTCGACGAGTCGACGCAGGACGGCCTTCTCGCGAACGATGTCGGCATAGAAGTCGACGTTGGACGCGATGGGTACGCCGGCAACCAGCGTATGGAGATAGGTCGCGCCACCGATGCGGCCGATGTCGCCGCGCCGTTGCAGCTCGGCGGCGACCGTGATCGCGTCTGCCGGCTCGCCGCGGTTGGCCAGGTCGACGATCATGTCGAAGATCAGCTCGTGGGCCGGGCGGTAGAAGTCTCGGCCCTGCAACAGGTCAGAGGCCGGATCGATGGCCTGCTTGCTCATCAGCATCGCGCCGAGCACGCTCTGTTCGGCGGCCAAATCCTGTGGGGGAACCCGTCCGGAGCCTGGGTCGTCTTCTGACCCGGGCACAGCCTCGTAGAGGTCCGTCACACTCACTGAATTCGACCCTTTCGCACGTACTCGACGCTACGCGCCCCCGCAGACAACTTCCGCCGACCCGCCACAGTAGGCGCGGGCAACCGGCCAGCGATAGGCAGACGTGCACAGGGGGTGTGCGCAACTGTCACGAACCTGGGGAAAACGCCGTTCGAGCATGTGCACAGTCCGTGGACGAAGGTGTGGACAAGCCGGGGATGATCCCGACAAATTCGCCCTGACCTGCGGCGATGCGCGTCCCACCGTGTGGAGACAAAATACTTTGACATCTGTCTTCGTCCACGGCTGCCTGTTCATAGACATGTCGACATAAGCCGGTACCGCCGCCAATTCGACGGGGTCTGTCCACGCAGAACCGCCCCGCACCGAGGGTGCGGGGCGGCTCTAATTCGTACGGATTACTTCTTGTAACCGACCTGCGTGTAGTCCGGCGTCTGGAACTGCGAAGCTCCGATGTTGACGATGCCGTTCTTGACCGCGTAGATCGTCGGCGTCGGCGCGATCGTGACGATCGCTCCGAGCTCGTAGATCTTCTTGTCGATGTCGTTGGCCAGGGCCGTCTGCTTCGCCGGATCGAGCTCAGCGTTGGCCTTGTCCCACAGGTCACCGAGGGCGGCGTCGCCCTGGCCGGTGTAGTTCTGGCCCGACTTGACCGGGTAGAACAGCGACTCGGTCGAGGAGACCGGGAAGCCCGTGCCCTGCCAGCTGAACGTGACCGCCTGGAAGTTCAGCGGCGACACGTAGTCGACGAAGTACTTCGCGACCGGCACCGTCTCGAGACGCACCGTCACGCCGACCTTCTTCAGGAAGCCCTGGATCAGCTGGGCGCGCTGGGCGTTGGTCGCGGTGTCCGAAGGCACCGTGATCGAGAAGCTCAACGGCTTGCCGTCCTTGGCGTACACGCCGTCCGAGCCCTTCTTGTAGCCGGCGGCCTTGAAGTCCGCTTCGGCCTTCTTGGTCGAGTACGGCAGGATCTTCGACTCGTTGTCCTGGTAGCCCTTCTGGCCGGGCACGTAGATTGCGCTGCCCTGGGTGACCGGCTTGACGCCGAGGCCCTTCTGGACGACCTGAGCCATCGTCTCGCGATCGATCGCCTCGGCGACACCCTTGCGGACGTTGACGTTGTCGAACGGCGGCTTCTTGGCGTTCATCGTCAAGTGGGTCCAGGTGATACCACCCGAACGCTGGATCTTGACGTCAGCGCGCTTCTTGGCCTGGGCCTGGGTATCGGCGTTGGCCTGCGTGTCGAGGACGTCGATCTCCTTGTTGGCGAAGGCCTGACCCAGAGCGTTCTGGTCGACGACGCGGAAGATCAGCTTGTCGAGCTTGGGCTTGCGACCCCACCACTTCGGGTTGGGCGTCTCGGTGACGACCTGGGCGTTCTGATCGATGTTGCTGATCACGAACGGGCCGTTGCTCGGGTACTGCTTCTTGACGAAGCCCTTGTTGAAGGCATCGGGCGAGCTCGACACGGACTTCGGCAGAGCCGGGTACATGTAGTTGGGCCAGTCGGCGTTCACCTTCTTGTAGGTGATCGTGTACTCGAACTGGCTGGCGCCCTGCTCGATGTTCTCCATGTCCTGGTAACCGTTGGTGGCGACGACCTCGAAGGCCTTGTCGGTGCCACGCATGGCCTTCCAGAACGAGATCATGTCGGCGGCGGTGATGGGGGTGCCATCACTCCAGACGGCCTTCGGGTTGAGCTTGACGTCGATCTTCTCGGGAGCCTTGCTCACCAGCTTGGCCGACAGGATGTAGTCCTTGTCGATCTCCCACTGGCCGTCCTCGCGGAACTTCGTGCCGGTGTAGCTGGTGATCGGGTACTGGATCGTCGCCAGGTCGCCGAGGGCGCCGTTCAGCTGGTTGTAGTTGTAGTTGTCCGGCAGCTGGCCGATCGACTGGACGAGCGTGCCGCCCTGCTTGACGTCGTCGTACGACGCCTTGGCCCACGCGGTCTGGGCGAGCACCGCTCCGTTGTTGTCGGATCCGCCCGATGAGTCACTCGAGCCTCCGCATGCCGAGACTGTGAGGAGGGCAATTGCCGCCCCCGCAGCCATGACGGCTGTCCTCTTCGCCTTCATGATTCTCCTTGTGTGCTGGATGATTGCCTTCGTCTCACATGACCTGGAGTGTGTTGCGCTCCACGTAGTGACATGCGGCCGAAGACGTATCGATCACCCGCAGCTGCGGGTCCTCGGTGAGGCATCGCTGCTGGAGCGATGGATCGAGAACTTTGAACAGCGGGCACCGGCTGTGGAACCGGCAACCGCTGATTTCATCGGTGGGGCTCGGCAGATCGCCGTCGAGCAGGATCCGTTTGCGCGAGCGTTCGGCGGCCGGATCGGGGATCGGCACTGCCGACATCAACGCCTGCGTGTAGGGGTGGTGCGGCCTGGCGAACACGTCATCGACAGGTCCGGCCTCGACGATGCGGCCGAGATACATGACCGCGACCTTGTCGGCCATCTGGCGTACGACGGCGAGGTCGTGCGCCACGAAGAGGTAGGACAACCCGAGGCGTTCCTTGAGGTCTTCGAGCAGGTTGATGACACCAGCCTGGATCGACACGTCGAGGGCCGAAACCGGCTCGTCGAGGATCAACAGCTTGGGTTCGGTCGCCAATGCGCGCGCGATGCCGATGCGCTGGCGCTGACCGCCGGAGAACTCGTGCGGGTAGCGCGCGCCCATCGAAGCATCGAGGCCAACCGTCTCCAGGAGCTCACCGACGCGGCGGCGCTGTTCGGGCTTGGCCACGTTGTGCACCGTCAACGGCTCCGCGACGATGTCCTCGATCGTGAGGCGCGGGTCCAGGGCCGCCATCGGGTCCTGGAAGACGACCTGGATGTCCTTGCGCTTCGCCAGCCGCTGGTCCTTGGACAGCGTGGACACGTCGACGCCGTCGATCTCGATCGAACCGTGCTGCGGGCTCGTCAGCTCGAGGATCTCCAGGATGGTGGTGGACTTGCCACAGCCGGACTCGCCGACGAGGCCAAGGACCTCACCCTCATGGATGGTGAAGCTCACGCCGTCAACGGCCTTGACGGTGCCGATCTGCCGTTTGAACACCGCACCCCGGGTCAGGTCGAAGTAGCGCTTGACGTCGGTGACCTCGAGGACGGTGCGTCCTTCGACCTTCGCCTGGTCAGACGGGGGGATGGGTTCGGGCCGCGGGAAGACATCGGCGGCGCTGAGCTTGCCGGCGGCGATCTCCGGCGCACGTATGCATGCCGCTTCGTGAACGGAGCCGATCGAGAGCAACGGCGGCTCGACCGTGCGGCACTCGGCGATCGAGATGGGGCAGCGAGGCTCGAACGGGCAGCCGGGCGGGAGTGCGTCGAGCGACGGCGGACGCCCTTCCAGCGGCACCAGTCTGGTCTTGCCGGCGGTGATCAGGTTGGGTACGGATCGCAGCAGCCCGAGCGTGTACGGCATGTGTGGCCGGTTGAAGACATCATCGACCGAGCCGGTCTCGACGAGCTTGCCGGCATACATCACCGCGATGCGGTCGGCGTTGCCCGCGACGACGCCGAGGTCGTGGGTGATGAGCACGACGGCGGCACCGGTGATCTCCTTGGCCTTCTGGAGCACCTCGAGGATCTGAGCCTGGATCGTCACGTCGAGAGCGGTGGTCGGCTCATCGGCGATGATCAGGTTGGGGTCGTTCGCGATCGCGATGGCGATCATGACTCGCTGGCGCATACCGCCGGAGAATTCGTGCGGGAATGCCTTGACCCGGCGTTCGGGCGCCGGGATGCCGACGATGCGCAGGAGCTCGACGGCGCGGGCAGCGGCGGCCTGCTTGCTCAGCGCACTGTCGTGGAGCAGCAGCCCTTCGGTGATCTGGTTGCCGACCGTGTAGACCGGCGTCAGCGCGGACAGCGGGTCCTGGAAGATCATCGAGATCTCGTTGCCACGCAGCTGGGAGAGCTTGCGGTCGTTCATCGCTAGCAGGGACTCACCCCGGAACAGGATGTCGCCGCTGACCTGGGCCGACGCGGGCAGCAGACCCATCACCGCCATGGAGGAGACCGACTTGCCCGAGCCTGACTCACCGACGATGCCGAGGAACTCTCCGCGGTTGACCTCGTAGGAGATGTCGCGGACCGCATGGACCGTCGAGCCGCTTTGCGGGAAGTCGACCGAGAGGTTGCGCACTTCGAGCAGGGGGGCGCTAGTCACGCGTGGCTCCTGAGGTGGGATCGACGGCGTCGCGTAGGGCGTCTCCGATGAGGCTCACCGCGAACAGGAACAGGATCAGGGCTCCCGCGGGGAACACGAACGCCCAGGGGCGAGTCGTGGCCGCTGAGGAGCCATCCGCGAGAAGCGTGCCGAGAGACACCTGCGGGGGCTGGATCCCGAAGCCGAAGTAGGAGAGAGACGTCTCGGCGATGATGGCGTAGACGACGCCGAGGGTGGCGTCGATGATCAGCAGCGAGGCGACATTGGGAATGATGTGCCGGCGCAGGATCGTGAACGTGTCGACGCCCATGAACCGCGCGGCCTTGACGAAGTCGCGATCGCGCAGCGACTTGGTCTGCGCGCGGATGACCTGCGCCATGACCATCCAGGTGAACGCCGCGATGAAGAAGATCAGCGCGATCCACGCCTTGTCCTTGAGCAGCGGGCTGATGAGGACCAGGAGGAAGAACGCGGGAACCACCAGCAGCAGGTTGATGAACCAGCTGATCACCGAGTCGGCCTTGCCGCCGACATAGCCCGCGAACGACCCGACGAACGCCGAGATCAACGTCGACAGCGGTCCGGCGATCAGCCCGATCGCAAGTGACTTGCGCAGGCCGACCACGGTCTCGGCGTAGATGTCCTGGCCGATGTCGTCGGTGCCGAAGAAGTGGCTGGAGGACGGGCCGGTGCGCGAGTTGATGAGGTCCTGGTCGGTCGGGTTCCAGTGGGTGAACCACAGGCCGATGATTGCCCAGAGCATCATCAGGACGACCACGGTCACGCCGATCCAGAAGCGAGGGGTCGACTTGAGCCGTAGCCAGATGAGCCGGCCGCGGCTGGCTCGCTTGGGTGCCTTGGCGGGATCGACCAGTGTCGCGGTCGTGTCGACTTCCATGGGCTCGATGACAGCCATCAGATCCTCACTCTCGGATCGAGGGCGGCATATAAGACCTCGGCGAGGGTCGAGGAGATCAGCACCAGCACCGACACGTAGAAGATCGAGCCGGCCGTGGCGTTGATGTCGTTCTTGACGATCGCATCGAGGGCGTACTCACCCATGCCGTGCCAGCTGAAGATCTTCTCGAGGAACGTCGAGCCGGCGATCAGGGTGCCGAAGCTGTAGGCGAAATAGGTCGACATCGGGATCAGGGCGACGCGTACGCCATGGCGCACCATCGCGGCGCCCCTGGTGCGGCCCTTGGATCGGGCCGTACGGATGTAGTCGGCGCTCAGCACGTCGAGCATCGCATTGCGCTGATAGCGGGAGTACTCGGCTGCACCGAACATCGACAACGCCAGCGTCGGCAGGAAGAGGTGGCTGACCCGGTCCTGGATGATGTTCCACCTGCCGCTGAGCCCAGGGGTGTATTGCCCGGTGAACTGGATGACCTGGTGTCCGACGGCATTGTTGAACCTGGTCGCCACGATCATCAGCAGCACGCCGAGGACGAACACCGGCGTCGAGAGGACGAGGTAGGACGAGTAGGTGACCACCTGGTCGCTCGCTTTGTACTGCCGGACGGCACCCCAGACGCCGAGGGCCACGCCGAAGAATGCGCCGAGGATCGAGCCGAGCAGCAGGAGCTGCAGGCTGACACCCGAGCGTACGAACATGTCGTGTGCGACCGAGTTGGAGTTGTACTCGAGGCCGAAGTTGCCGTGGAAGATGATCTGGCTGAACCAGTGCGTGGTGCGCGACAGGATCGGCGTGTTGGGATTGGTGCCGAGTCGATCGAGGATGTGGTTGATCGAGGCATCACTGGGTCGCGGATTGCGGCCGAGATAGCGAGCCTTGGGGTCGAGCGCGAGACACGCCATGACGTAGGCGAGCACCGTGGCCAGCATCGAGAGGATCGCGTAGTTGATGAACCTACGAACGAGATAGACGATCACGATGGCTGCTGCTCGTTCAACCGTCGGACGATCACTAATAGAACCCTTCGTCTCGCCGCTCGTTCACCCCTCCGAGCGGTGGGAACGTTGCGACACAGTACCAACGGACTAGTCGGAATTGACCGGTGGAACAGCCGAAATTAACTAGCGCAACCGAATCGCAACATTGAGCAGGACCAGCAATCCCAGGACTGCCCACTCCCGCCAACGCACCGTGATGGTGGCCACCGCGGTCGAATCGTCC
Organism: Nocardioidaceae bacterium; assembly: GCA_033850895.1. Lineage (GTDB taxonomy): Bacteria > Actinomycetota > Actinomycetes > Propionibacteriales > Nocardioidaceae > Aeromicrobium. The sequence goes on from JAWWPE010000064.1 coordinate 11,251, forward strand.
CCCGGATGCGCCTGCTCCCACTGAGAACGAAGGCCCTCGACCGCGATCGCGACCTCCGACCCCTGATCCTTTCGGCGCGGTGGGGGGACCGGCAGCGAGTTGCGGCCGGTCACCATGCCAGCCGCGCCCGGGCCCCCGATTCCTCCCACATTTCGAACCGGCTGGCGCCGTGGCACTCCCGGGGCGTTCCACGACACGATCTTGCGTTCGCGATCTCCCGCATACTTCGCGAGAACGCTGACGGCGGCGCCCACCCTGAGCTCGATCAGGGCGCCGAACGGCACGTGCACCACGCGAATCGGGTTGACCATCGTGATGCCGTCGGCGTCCACCCCGAGATTCGGGCTGTACAGGATGATCCAGACGGCGAGCGCGACCGCTGCCAGGGCCACGATCGTGTGGACGGCGAAGCTCGCCGTGCCCTCGATGATCGCGTCGGCACAGGCGAGCACGCAGAACACCCACACGGCGATGGGGACCACCCGCGAGAGGCCCGTCTGCTTGAAGGTCATCCGCCCAGAGCTCATGCGGTGAAACCTACTTCTTCTCGGGACTGAACCCGACCCTGGTCCAGTCGGGCTGCTCGAACTGGCTGGCTCCGTAGTTGAGCACGCCATTGCGTACGGCCATCGTGACCGGGGTGACGGAGATCGGCACCATGGGGACGTCGGCGAGCAGTCGCGCGTCGACCGTGCGGACGATCTTGTGGCGCTCGGCGTCGTCGAGAGTGGCGTTGGCCTTGTCCCAGGTCGCGCCGAGATCGTCATCGCGCAGGCCCGTGAAGTTCTGCCCGGAGTCGACCGGGAAGAACAACGGCTCGGTGCCGGCCACCGGGAACGCCGAACCGCGCCAGGCGAATGTCACCAGGTCGAAGTTGAGCGGCACGACGTAGCTGGTGAAGAACGAGGCGGCGGGAACGGTGCGAAGGCGCACCGCGACGCCGACCTTCTTGAGGTCGCGCTTGATCGCAGCGGCCCGCTCGGAGTTGGTCGGCGTCTTGGCGGGCACGGGCATGGTCAGCGTGAGGGCCTTGCCCTTGCGCGTCATCGTCCCGTGGGAGTTCTTGGCATAGCCCGCCTTGGCCAGCAGTCGCGCCGACTCCTTGGGGTCGTAGGCGATGGAGGCGGCCGAGTCGTGATAGCCGCGCTGGCCGGGCAGGTAGACGAAGCTGCCGAGTGTCGTGCCCTTGGCGCCGACCTCGCCTGCCGCCTGATCGGCAATCTGCCTACGGTCGATCGCGTGTGCCACGGCACGGCGCACGTCGACGTCCTTGAGTGGTCCGCGCGCACCGTTGAGGGTCAGCTGGGTCCAGTCGAGTCCGGTCGCGGTCTGCAGCGTGCCGGTGCCCTTGACGGTGGGATAGCCGGCCGCCTGGACGGTGACGGCGTCGAGCTCGTGGGCGGCGTACGCCTTGGCCTGCACGTCGGCGGTCGCGATGCGCCAGACGATCTTGGCGAGCCGCGGCTTGGCGCCCCACCAGCGGGGGTTGGGGGTCTCGGTCACGGTGCCGGTGCGCGCGTCGATCGCGGAGACGTTGAAGGGACCGTTGGAGGGGATCGCCCGCTTGCGGAAGGCCGCGTTGAACAGCTTCGGACTCGAGCTGACATTGGCCGGCAGGCGCGGGTAGACGTACTGCGGCCATTCACCGGTCGGCTTCTTGAAGATCACCGAATAGGCGTACGTGCCCTCGGGCTTGACCGTCGAGATGTCCTCGAAACCCTGCGTCGAGCTCACCTTGAACGCCGCGTTCGAGCCGTTCTGGGCGTGCCAGAAGGCCACCATGTCCTTGGCCCTGATCGGGGTGCCGCCCTGCCACACCGCGTGCTTGTTGAGGTGCACCGAGATGGTCAACGGACTCTTGCTGGTGACCTTGATCGACGTGGCGTAGTCGGGGTCGACCTGCCAGCCTCCGTCTGCGGTGATGCGGACGGCGCTCCCGACCGTCGGCGCGAGGATCGTCGACGCCTCCGACATCGCGCCATCGGCCTGCTGGGGGTTGAAGTTGCGGGGGATCGCGTCGGCGGCGAGGCGCAGCGTGCCACCGACGGCGACCTTGCCCGGAGCGGCGGTGACCCAGCCGGTGTTGCGGAGCGT
>JAWWPE010000117.1:0-2681 GCA_033850895.1 Nocardioidaceae bacterium
AGGTCGACCGTGGCGAGGATCGCGTCGACCCGACCGGAGTCGACGCCGGCGTAACGTGCGATGACCTTGAGGTTGTCGCGGCCGGAGAGGAACGGATAGAACGCCGGTCCTTCGATCATCGACCCGATGCGGGCCAAAGCATCAGCATCGCCCGGCGGGCGGCCGAGCACGGTGAGGCTCCCGCTCGTCGGCCGGATCAGCCCCAGCACCATGCGCAACGTCGTGGTCTTGCCGGCGCCGTTGGGGCCGAGGAAGCCGTAGACCTCGCCGCGCCGGACGGTCAGGCTGACCTTGTCGGCGGCCGTGACGTTGTCGTACCGCTTGGTCAGGTCACGGATCTCGACGACCGCCTCCGCGGTCACTTGCCCTTCCCTGACGGCACAGCCTCGCGAAGCACGGCGAGGCGCTGGCGGTACTCGGACTCGTCGATCTCCCCGGCAGCGTAGCGCTCAGCCAGACGGGACTCGCCGGCGTACGAACCACGGTGGCAGCGGCGTCGACCGAAGCGGCCGAACACCCCGAAGACGAGGACGAAGAACGCGATCCAGAACAGGGGGAACAGCGGCCACCAGGGGCCGGGACCGTCCCAATGGTCGTTGTCGGCGAGGACTGTGCTCGCGAAGGACGTGCTCGCGAAGGCTGTGGTCAACATGATGAAGCTCCTTGAAGAGGGTCGAACTGACTCTTCGAGTTTCGCGAGATCTCGGCCCCGGCGAATCGGCCACGGGGAGTCTCTTGCCGTACGCCCGGAGGCGTACTTACGACCAGCCCGGGCGTACGAGTCCCGACTCGTACGCGATCACCACGAGCTGCGCCCGGTCGCGGGCATCGAGCTTGATCATGGCCCGACTGACGTGGGTCTTGGCGGTCGCCGGGCTCATGAACAGCCGGGCACCGATCTCGTCGTTGTTGAGCCCCTCGCCGACCAGCGCGACAACTTCGCGCTCTCGATCGGTCAGCGGCTCCAGCACCGCAGAGCTCACGCCGGCCCGGCTCCGGTCGGCGAACTCCGAGATCAGCTGGCGGGTGACCCCCGGTGACAGCAGCGCATCTCCCGCGGCGACGGCACGGATACCGGCCAGCAGCTCGGCCGGTTCGGTGTCCTTGACCAAGAACCCGCTGGCCCCGAGCCGCACGGCCTCGAAGACGTACTCGTCGAGATCGAACGTCGTGAGGATGATGATGCGGACGCCTTCGAGTGCCGGGTCAGCGGTGATCTGCCGGGTCGCTTCCAGACCGTCGACCCCGGGCATCCGAATGTCCATCAGCACGACATCAGGGGCGTGCCGGGCGATGACCTCGAGCGCCTCCTGGCCATCCGAAGCCTCGGCGACCACCTCGATGCCGTCCTCGGCATCGATCAGCGCACGGAACCCCGCGCGCAGCAGCGCCTGGTCGTCGACCAGCGCGACCCGGATCATGACCGGTTCCTCAGCGGCAGAGAGGCGCGCACCTGAGCGCCCCCAAATGGTCCGCGACCTACGTCGAGCGTCCCGCCGAGCGTCTCTGCGCGCTCGCGCATCCCGACGATGCCCGTGCCGTCGGACTCGTCGGCGACGAAGCCGCGGCCGTCATCGACCACCGTGACGTCCAGGGCGTCGGCGTCGTAGGCCAGCACGATCTCCGCGCTCTCCGCACCGGCATGGCGTACGACGTTGGTGATGGCCTCCTGGATGATCCGGAGAGCGGCCAGCTCGACGGAGGACGGCAGCGGACGCACCTCGCCGCGGATCGTCTTGGTCACCGCGAGCCCTGCGTGGCCACTGCGTTCGACCAGGTCATCCAACGACGCCAGCGTTCCGGTCGGGCGCCGCGGCGCCTCCTTCTCGACATCGCGGAGGATGCCGACCAGCGACCGCAGCTCGATCAGGGCCTCCTTGCTGGCGTCCTTGATCGCCTGCAGGGCGGTCTCAGCCTGCTCAGGGCGACGGTCGACGATGTGCAGCGCCACACCTGCCTGCACATTGATCAATGAGATGTGGTGCGCCACGACGTCGTGCAGCTCGCGGGCGATCTGCAGGCGTTCCTCGTTGGCCTTGCGGCGTGACGCCTCGATCCGCGCCCGCCGGTTCGTCACCATCCGCTCGCGCCGGACGCGGACCACCTCGCCCACCGCGAGCACGACGAGGGACCACGCGATGACGCCGGACAGGATGCCCCACGACCACGGGTAGTCGTACGCCAGTCGCTGGATCGCATACACGCTCACGACCGCGCCCAGGCCGAGCCAGGCGGTCAGCCGCCACCCGCGCACCACCGTCACCACGGTGGCGATCGCCATGCTCGCGAACACCGGACCGTACGCATAGTTGCGCAGCAGGTACGCGGAGGTGATCGCGGCGACGAACCAGAAGACCTGGCGGGTGTGGCGGAACACGAACAGCAGCGAGGCGGGTCCGAGCACCGCCACCGCAATGGCCAGCGCATCGATCCCCCGATGACCGGTCTGGTTGTGGCTCGCGCCGAACGTCCCGACGACCTGGATCACCGTCAGCACGGCCACACACACGGCGGCACGTGGCCTGATGCGGAACGGGATCACGCTCTCACGGTAGGCGACGCGCTCGGGCAGGTCATCGCACGAATGGAGCATTCGCGAGTACGCCGTGCGGCGTACTCGCCGAAAAAGAACGGTCGTGCTATAACTGGAGGATGTCCAAGGGTGACGAGACGCGAGAGGC
>JAWWPE010000157.1:0-2706 GCA_033850895.1 Nocardioidaceae bacterium
GCGCCGAAGGGCGACGCCAGTGCGACGGTCGAGGCCTTCGACTCCCGCATGCGATCGCTCGCGTCGAAAACGGTGGCGATCCCGGCCGGTACGACCAAGCATCTCGACGCGGGGCAGGCGTTCAAGAGCAAGCGGGTCGCCTATCTAGTGGTACGGCCCAAGGGCGAGGTGATCGCCGCGGCGACCTACGTCAAGGGCGGTGGCATCAGCTCACTGGCGCTGCTCGCGGCACCGGTCACCGTGCTCGGACCTCAGGTGCGCCCGCTCGGATGATCCGCTAGCGGGGATCCAGGTCATCTGGCGAGATGTGCCAGACCTCCGACAGCCGATCGAGCACGACCGTCCAGACCAGGTCCTCGAGATCATGCTCTGTGCGACAGCGCTGTGAGATCGGCAGCCGGAACAGCACGACCCGGGTGGCCTCAGCGCCCGGGACCAGCACGCTGAGCGGGACCTCGTCGGTCCACTCCGGCGGCAGCATCGGTGCTTCCTCCACGACGAAGTGCACGTCATCGGTCTCGGCGACGAAATGATGGTCCAGGTCGGCCAGCACATCGCCGACCAGCAGGTCGAACGACGCCCGTGCGGAGCGGTGCGCCGGAACGCTGCGGGGGGACAACGGCCCGGGCAGCGCCATCGGTCCACGCGGGCCCTTGCCGCGACGATCACGCATCCGACCGGGGCGAGGACCGCTGACGATCCCGAGCGAGCGTGGCTGTCCGCCGCCGCCCAGATGCTCCATACGGTGAGCCTAACGCGGCGGACCGGCCGTGAGAGTTAGCCTCACGACGTGACTGAGGTGAGACGGTGCACGCGGTCGGCGTGCTCCCAGCGCGCGGTGGCCACCCTGACCTACGTCTACGCCGACCAGACCGCTGTGCTGGGTCCGCTGGCGACGTATGCCGAGCCGCACACGTACGACCTGTGCGCCGACCATTCGCAGCGGATGTCGGCGCCGCAGGGATGGAATGTCCTGAGGCTCGCGCCGGACCCCTCAACGGTCGAGCCGACCCGGGACGATCTGCTGGCCCTTGCGGACGCGGTGCGCGAGGCCGGTCGTCCGGTCGAGCCACCGCCGGAGGGACCCCCGACCTTGCGCCTGGTCCGTCCTGAGCCATGATCGACACGTGATCGATCCCCGACTCCAGACCATCGTCAAGGCCTACGACGTACGCGGGCTGTCGCCTGAGGAACTCGACACCGATGTGGCCCGCGCCCTCGGCCAGGCGTTCGCAGACGAAACCGGCATCAGTGATGGCCGCGGCTCGATGGTGATCGGGCACGACATGCGGTCGACGTCCCCGCTGTTGGTCGAGGCATTCGCCGACGGCGTACGCGCGCACGGCGGCAACGTCATCGGCATCGGGCTGGCCTCGACCGATCTGCTCTACTTCGCTTCGGGCGACCTCGACCTCCCCGGCGCGATGATCACCGCCAGTCACAATCCGGCCGCCTACAACGGCATCAAGCTGTGCCGGGCCGGCGCCAAGCCGATCGGCTACGACACCGGGTTGTCGGCGATCGCGGAGAGTGCCTCGGCCCACCTCGACGATCCGGTGTCGCCCGAACCCACCGGTACGTACGAGGAGCTCGACGCACTCAGCCGCTACGCGGCATATCTCCACGAGATCGTCCCGATCCCGGCCGGGCGGCGGCTCAGGGTCGTCGCCGACGCCGGCAACGGGATGGCCGGCCACACTGTCCCCTCGGTGTTTGCGAGCCTCGACGTCGAGCTGACCCCGATGTACTTCGAGCTCGACGGCACGTTCCCCAACCACGACGCGAACCCGCTCGACCACTCGACCCTCGTCGATCTGCAGGCCAAGGTCCGGGACACCGGTGCCGATGTCGGCCTCGCCTTCGATGGCGACGCCGACCGTTGCTTCGTCGTCGACGAACGTGGCGACGTGGTGTCCCCTTCGGCGATCACCGCCCTGATCGCCTCTCGCGCGCTGCTGTCGACTCCCGGCGCCACGATCCTGCACAACGTCATCACCTCGCGCGCGGTGCCGGAGATCATCGCCGAGAACGGCGGCACCGCGGTCCGCACCCCCGTCGGTCACTCGCTGATCAAGGCGGAGATGGCCCGCACTGGCGCGGTGTTCGGCGGTGAGCACTCCGGGCACTTCTACTTCAAGGACTTCTTCCTCGCCGACTCCGGCATGATCGCAGCGCTGCACGTCATGGCGGCGCTCGCCGAGACCGATGGCACCGTGTCGCAGCTGATGGCGAAGTACGAGCGTTACGTCGCATCCGGCGAGATCAACAGCACCGTGGACGACGGTCCGGCGATCCTCGAGCAGCTCTCGCAGACGTACGCCGACCTCGAGCAGGACCGGCTGGACGGACTCACCGTCACCGGTGACACCTGGTGGTTCAACGTGCGTGCCTCCAACACCGAGCCGCTGCTGCGCCTCAACGTCGAGGGCGACGACGAACCGACGATGGCGCGCATCCGCGACGAGGTCCTCGCGGTGATCCGTGCGGAGCCGCCCACCGCCTAGGATGAGGTCATGAATCTCGACCCCGCCCTGCTGGAGATCCTGGTCTGCCCCCAGTGCCGCGCGACGCTGTTCGTCGACGAGGACGCGAGCGAGCTGGTCTGCAACGCGTGCGCGCTGGCCTATCCGGTCCGCCGCGACATCCCGGTGATGTTGGTCGACGAGGCCCGAAGCATCGCCTGATGGCGACTGGCGGTAGCAACAA
>JAWWPE010000191.1:0-10865 GCA_033850895.1 Nocardioidaceae bacterium
GCTTCGGCGCCAGCACCACGACGTCCAGCGTGCCGTCGTCGATCTGAGCATCGGGCAGCAGCGGGATGCCGCCCTGCAGGAAGCCGACATTGCCGACCACGACCGTGCGAGCCCGGAACTTCTTGAACTCCCCGTCGTCGACCGAGATCTGCACCTTCATCGCCGGGTAGCGCGCCGCCTTGACGCCCGACACGAAGTACGCGAGCCAGCCGACCTTGGCCTTGAGCTTGTCGTCGACACCCGTCATGATCGCCGCGTCCATACCGAGTCCGGCCATCACCAGGAAGCAGGTGTCGGTGCCCGAATCGGTCTTGTACGTGCCAAGGTCGATCGCCTTGTCCTGCCCGCTGAACGCTACATCGAGGGCGTCGCGGATGTTGAGGGGGATGCCGAGGTTTCGGGCCAGTAGGTTGCCGGTGCCGTGCGGGAGGATCCCGACGGCGACTCCGGTGCGGGCCACCTCCTCGCACACGGCGCGTACGGTGCCGTCGCCGCCGGCCGCGATGATCAGGTCGACTTCGGCCTGCAGGGCCAGCAACGCCTGGCCGTAGCCGGGGTCCTCGATGCTCGTCTCGAACCAGATGGGCTCGTTCCACCCGTCGCGCTCGGCCACCTCGCGCACGCGAACCTTGAAGTCGGCGATGTCGGCGATCTTCGACGGGTTGAGGACGACGGCCACCCGCTTGCGGCCGGTGCCGGTCAGGACGGCGAGCTCGTGCGGCAGCCGGGTGGCGTCGGTAACCAGCAGCACCCACCACCCGAGGGTGACGGCCACACCGAAGCACAGGCCGGCGACGACGTCGGAGAGATAGTGGACGCCGAGGAACACCCGGGTCGCGCCGACGCCGAGGCCGAGCAGTACGAACACCGTGATGATGATGCGCCGACGCAGCCCGCGACCGGTGACTGCGATCGATAGCAGGATGGCGATCGTGACGAACATCGCGGCGCCGGAGGAGTGCCCACTCGGGAAGGACCAGCCACCGATCTCGTGCAGCGGCTTGTCGAAGACCGGTCGGTGTCGACGGAACAGCTGCTTGATCAACGCATTGCCGCCGATCGCGGTCACCGCGCTGGCGACGATCCACATCGCCACCCGCGTCTCACGCCGCGACCAGGCGAAAGCCGCGATAAGCGCCAGGGCGACGGCGACGAACAGGTTGCTGAAGATCACCGCGACCGCATCGAGGAACGACACGAATCCGTCGTGATCGACACTGCGGTCGTATGCCACACGTGCCACGTGGTGGTCGAGCCGCTCGAGCGGGCCGAAGTGGGCCGCCACGCAGATCGCCAGGATCACGAACACCGCCGCGAGCACGGTGATCAGCCGGGTGAGGATGCCAGCCCGACTCGGCTCGGCGCGACGCAGGTCGAACGACACGGCTCCTCGCTTCTTCCGGGCTGACTCGGCTACCCCGTTTGAGGGTCGCCCAAGCGTAATCGACGAGGTGTCGCCGATAGGCTGGGCCAGTGATCGACCCCCGAATCCTGCGAGATGACCCCGAGGCCGTACGCGCCGCCCAGCGCCGCCGCGGCGAGCCCACCGAGATCGTCGACGAGCTGATCGCCGCCGACGAGAAGCGCCGGTCGTCGATCGCCACGTTCGAAGCCGTACGCGGGGAGCAGAACAAGCTCGGCAAGTTGATCCCCAAGGCGCAGGGCGATGAGAAGCAGCAGCTGCTGGCCCGCACCAAGGAGCTCAGCGCGCAGGTCAAGGAGTCCGAGGCCGCGCAGACCGAGGCCGCGGGCGCGTTCGAGCTGTTGCTGAAGAGCCTGCCCAATCTGGCCTCTGCGGAGGCGCCAGAAGGTGGCGAGGACGATTTCGTCGTGCTCGACACGGTCGGCACGCCTCGGGATTTTGTCGCCGAGGGCTTCGAGCCGCGCGACCACCTCGAGCTCGGCCAGCTGCTCGGCGCGATCGACACGGAACGCGGTGCCAAGGTCAGCGGTGCACGGTTCTACTACCTCACGGGGGTCGGCGCGCAGCTCGAGCTGGCGTTGACCCAGGTCGCAATGAGCAAGGCCGCGGAGTGGGGCTTCACCCCGATGATCCCGCCGGCGCTGGTCAAGCCCCGCGCGATGGAGGGCACCGGCTTCCTCGGTCAGGCGGCAGATGACGTCTACTACCTCGAGAAGGACGACCTCTACCTCGTCGGCACGTCCGAGGTGCCGCTCGCGGCCTATCACTCCGACGAGATCCTTGAGGGTTCGTCGCTGCCTCGTCGCTATGCGGCGTTCAGCCCCTGCTACCGCCGCGAGGCCGGCTCGTACGGCAAGGACACCCGCGGCATCTTCCGGGTGCACTGGTTCGACAAGGTTGAGATGTTCGTCTACACGACGCTCGACGAGGCTGCTGCCGAGCACGAGCGGCTGCTGGGTTGGGAACGCGCATGGCTGGACGCCCTCGAGCTGCCCTATCGGGTCATCGACGTGGCCTCGGGTGACCTCGGGCTCTCGGCGATCCGGAAGTTCGACTGCGAGGCCTGGATCCCGACCCAGGGCAAGTACCGCGAGGTCTCCTCGGCGTCCAACTGCACCGAGTTCCAGAGCCGCCGCCTCGACATCCGGGTCCGCGGTGAGCAGGGCACCGCGCCGGCCGCCACCCTCAACGGCACGCTCTGCGCCATGACTCGCACGATCGTCGCGCTTCTCGAGAACGGCCAGCAGGCCGACGGGTCCGTACGCCTTCCGGCTGCCCTGCACCCCTTCCTCGGCGAGGTCCTGAGGCCCGTCGCGTGACCTGGCGGCCCAAGCTCGTCGCGCTGGACGTGGACGGCACGCTCGTCGACGGCTCCAACGTGATGAGCCCGGCCGTACGCGACGCCGTGCGGGCGATCAGCGCGGCCGGGATCGAGACAGTGATCTCCACCGGTCGGGCGATCCCGGGCGTCATCAACACCGCCGGACTCCTCGGCTTCGATGACGGCTACGCGATTGCCAGCAACGGCGCGATCGTGATCTCGTACGACCCGGTCGAGGTGTTGCACTCGGTGACATTCGATGCCAGCGAGGCCGTACGCCGGGTGCTCGAGCACGTGCCCGATGCGTTGGTGGCGGTCGAGGAGATCGGTGTCGGGTACCGGCTCAACAAACCGTTCCCCGAAGGTGAGATCAACGGTCAGATCGTCGTCGAGGACGTTGAGTCACTGATCGCCGAACCGGTCACCCGCGTCGTGATCCGTGCGCCCGACCACAGCCCCGAGGAGTTCACCAAGCTCGTCGACGACCTGGGGCTGGCCGACACCAACTACTACATCGGCTACACCGCGTGGCTCGACCTCGCACCCGAAGGCGTCTCGAAGGCGTCAGGGCTCACCTACCTGTGCGACCGGCTCGGCATCGCCGCGGCGGACGTACTCGCGGTCGGCGACGGCAACAACGACGTCGAGATGCTGATCTGGGCGGGCCGAGGCGTCGCGATGGGCCAGGCACCGGAGTCGCTCAAGGTGGTCGCCGACCACATCACCGGCACGATTACCGAGGACGGGCTGGCCACCGAGCTCCAGCGCTATCTCTGAGTTCGCGGCCACCGCGAACCAGTTGCTCAGCCGTTCATGAAGCTGAGCCGCACCTGGCGATCGGGATTGTCGACATTGGTGTCGACGAGGCAGACCGACTGCCACTGCCCGAGCAGCAGGCGACCGTCCTGCACCGGAACGGTCATCGACGGCGCGACGAACGCCGGCACCACGTGATCGCGGCCGTGCCCGGGCGTTCCGTGCTGGTGGATCCACCGATCATCCCGCGGCAGGAGATCGTCGAGCGCGGTGATCAGATCGTCGTCGCTGCCCGATCCGGTCTCGATGATCGCGACGCCCGCGGTGGCGTGCGGCACGAAGACGTGAAGCAGGCCGTCGCCGCGCCCTCGGCAGAACGTCTCGCAGTCCGTCGTGAGGTCCTGGACGACGGACGAGCCGCCGGTGTGCACGTCGAGGAGGATGCTGTCCATTCCCCGAAGATACCCACGGTCGGCTGTCCGATCGGCGTCAGGCGACGTGGCTGGACTCGAGCAGGTCGAAGGCGTCCAGCACCGCGTCGACGGTTGGCAGGTCGTTGAGCGTCATCTCCGAGCGCGCCGCCTCGATCTTGCGGTCACGATCCCGGCGCAGATGGCGCTTGATGGTGGACGTCGAGCACTCGAGGCGTTCGGCCAGCTGCTGGCAGGTGTCCTTCGGGTACGCGTGCCGCGCGGTCATGACGGCCTCGTGGCTGACCGGACCTCCCCCGACACGGGGCGCACCGTACGGGGTCATCGACGACTCCTGCACCTCGATGCCGAGCTGACGGCGAATCGTCTGCCGTTCGTCCTCAGTCGTGCACGCGACGAAACCGGATACGTCGACCTCGACCACGGCCCGGTAGAGACAGCTGATCAGCAACGGACAGCCGGCGCACCGTTTGTGTGCGGCCGCGCGCTTTGCGGTCAGCAGGTTCCACTCGGCGCCGCTGACTTCGTGGCGCGCGGGCGGATTGTTCAGGTACTCGTCGTGGTAGACGTCCGGCGCGGCTGCGCATGGAGGCGTCACCACATCAATGACGATGGTCATGGGCTCCCTCTTCCCAATGGGACCAGCGCCGCAGACTCTCCCTCGGCAACGCCAGCCTTACATCTGGACCAACTCTAGAGGTACATGCCGCCGGAGGAGGCGTTTGACTCCGAATTACCCGAATCGTCACCTTTGGCGTCGTTTGGTCCCGGTAGAGCAAGTCTCATGTTCTGGAACTGCGCCTGAGCCTGCACCTGCTGCGCGTACAACGCCGCCTGGATGCCGTGGAACAACCCCTCGAGCCAGCCGACGAGCTGAGCCTGGGCGATCCGGAGCTCGGACTCGCTCGGAGTGTCGCCGTCGAATGGCAGGCTCAGCCGCTCGAGCTCATCGATCAGCTCGGGAGCGAGGCCGTCCTCGAGCTCCTTGATCGACTGCAGGTGTATGTCGCGCAACCTGGCCCGGCTTGCTTCGTCGAGCGGCGCCGCCTTGACCTCGTCGAGCAGCTGGCGGATCATCCCGCCGATGCGCATGACCTTGGCGGGTTGTTCGACCAGGTCGCTGAGCAGCGTCTCACGTGGTTGCACCGGCACGGGCTGGCCGTCCGGTCCGATCGTCTCCGGCTGTTCTTCCGTCATACCGGCAGCCTATCCAGCCGCGGGAGGTCCAGTCGGGTGAGGATCCGGCGTCTCACAGCGTCAGGAGCACCTTTCCGGTGTGGCTCGAGTCCTCCAGCACCTGGTGCGCCAGGCGTACGTCCTCGAGCGGCATCGTCTCGTGGACGATCGGACGTACGGTGTGGTCGGCGATCAGCGGCCAGACCTGCGCGACCATCGCGGAGACGATCGCCGCCTTCTCAGCGCCCGGTCGTGCGCGCAGCGACGTCGACATGATGGCTCCACGCTTGGCGAACAGGGTGCTGAGATCGATCTCGCCCTTGGCACCCCCCTGCATCGCGATGATGATGAGTCGGCCGGCCGTCGCCAAGGTGGCGAGGTTGGGCGCCAGGTACTTGGCGCCCATGATGTCGAGGATGACGTCGGCGCCGAAGTCGGCGTCGGCCAGGACGTCGGCGAACTCCTGCTCGCGATAGTTGACCACGACGTCTGCGCCGAGCTCCCGGCAGAAGGCGGCCTTCTCGGCGCTGCCGACGGTGCAGGCGACCTGCGCGCCGAAGGCCTTGCCCAGCTGGATCGCCATCGTGCCGATGCCGCTGGCGCCACCGTGGACGAGCAGATTCTCGCCGTGTTGGAGCTTGCCCATCATGAAGACGTTCGACCACACCGTGCAGGCGACCTCCATCAACGCGGCCGCCTCGACGAGGGTGATCCCGAGTGGCACCGCCGCCACCTGGCCGGCCGGCACAGCCACGTACTCGGCATAACCACCGCCGCTGAGCAGTGCGCAGACCTGCTGGCCGGGGTGCAGGTCGGTGACGCCTTCGCCGACGGCGGCGACCTCGCCGGAACACTCCAGGCCGAGCACGTTGCTGGCCCCTGGCGGCGGGTCGTAGAAGCCGCGGCGCTGCACCAGGTCCGCACGATTGAGACCGGCCGCGACCACCCGGATCAGCACCTCGCCGGGCCCGGGCTCGGGCCGCGGTAGGTCGACGACCTCGAGGGCTTCGACCCCTCCGGGGTTCTGGACGATGACGGCACGCATGCCCGTACCGTACCCACCGTCGCGGATAATGGCCGCCGGACCACGGCTCAGGAGGCACCTGAGAAGATGGCAGGCATGCGCGTCGCACTCCTACAGCTGGCCTCCGCGACCGACGCGACCGCCAACCGCACCGAGATCACCGCCCGCCTGGCCGAGCTGACCGCCGCCGACGGGATCGACCTCGTCGTGCTGCCCGAGGCGGCGATGGCCGACTTCGGACCGAAGGGGAGCGACCTCGGCGCTGTCGCCGAACCACTCGACGGGCCGTTCGTCCAGCTGATCGGCACCGAGGCGCAGCGTCTCGGCGCCACGATCGTCGCCGGGATGTTCGAGTCCACCGAGACCGGCCTGCCGTTCAACACGCTGGCCGTTGTCGGCCCCGACGGGACGCTGCAGGCGACCTATCGCAAGATCCATCTGTTCGACTCGTTCGGCCATCGCGAGTCCGACCAGCTCAGCCCGGGGGCTGTCGAGCCGGTCACCGTCGAGATCGCCGGCCGTTCGGTCGGGCTGATGACCTGCTACGACCTGCGGTTCCCCGAGCACGGGCGGGCCCTCGCCGTCGGCGGTGCCGACCTCCTCGTCGTACCCGCGGCGTGGGTCGTCGGCGAGCACAAGGTCCACCAGTGGCGCACCCTCCTGCAGGCCCGGGCCGTCGAGAACACCGTGCACGTGGTCGCCGCTGCCCAGTGCGGTGCGGACTACTGCGGTCACTCGTTGGCCGTTGACCCATGGGGCGAGGTCATCGACGAAGCAGAGAATGAGCCGACGACCGTCATCGTCGACCTTGACGACGAGGACGTGAGTCGCGTACGAGCGGTCAATCCTTCCCTCGCAAACCGTAGGATTTCGACATGAGCGAGCGCCAGAGCGCGACTGGCGGGCGCCGACGCCTGGATGCCTCGGTCCTTCCCGAGTACGACCTGCCGACGCGCGAACCCCGCATCGACTCGCCGATCGCGGCGCGTTTCGTCATGTTCCTCGTCTTCATCGGATGGGTCATCGGCACCGCGGGGTCGGCCACCGCGATCATCGCGATCGACACGCCGTCCTGGATCGAGCGACCTTCGGCCGCGCTGCTGATGGTGGTGTTCGGGATAGGGCTGACCCATCGCGGTGGCGGCTACCTGCGCATCTGGTTCCCGATGACGGTCGTGCTGGGGGTCGCCGCGGTGACCCTCGAGACCAACATCCTGCTGGCTTCCGCGGCTGCGGCGACGGCCGTGCTCGGCGCGGTGTGGGCCGTGCTCGTCACCCGACCTGCGGCCACCGCGATGGGTGCGATCGGCGAGTACGCCATGTCGTTGGGCGTCGCCCTCAGCGGCACCCTGGCTGTGGCCGCGTGGAACGCGCCGGTCAACTATCAGCGCTTCAACCTCACGGTCCTCGCGATCGCACTCGGACTGGCGATCACCCTGGTCTGGAACCTCGGCGCCGGCCTGCATGGCATGGGACGCCAGAACTTCGCGGTCCTGGCCGGTATCGCAGCGATGGTGCTGCTGGTGCTCGTCTACAGCAGCTTCGTGCGTTCGCACGGCTCGCAGTCGCTGGTGCACCTGATCAGCGACTGGGTGATCTGGACCCGTACGCACTTCCACGGCGTACCCCGGCCCGTGGAGGTGTTCATCGGGTTCCCGGCTCTGGTCGTCGGCGTCTCGTTGCGGTCCCGGCGCCGCGAGGGTTGGTGGATCCTGGTCTTCGCAGTCATCGGTACCGGGGTGCTCACCACCTCGTTGGTGACGCCCGGGGCCTTCCCGACGTACATCGGGCTCTCGACGCTCTACTCCAGCATCCTGGGGTTGGTCGTCGGGCTGGTGTTCCGCCAGCAGGTGATGAAGGAGCGCTCGGCCCGAGCGGCCCGGGCGATCGAAGAGGTCGTACGAGTCGAACCACCTCGCTTCTCCGCGCTCAAGTAGTGCGACAATCGTGTCTGGCGCAGCGCCTCGGCGTTGCCACCCAGGAGGGGTGCCGGAGCGGCCGATCGGAAGCGCCTTGAAAGCGCTCGCTGGCAGCAATGTCAGCCGCGGGTTCGAATCCCGCCCCCTCTGCTCTATGAACTATCGACTCGACCGGCGCTTCGTGCTGCGCGCTCTCGGTCTCAACGTGATGTGCATGGGCACCCTGATGGTCGGCGCGTTCCTGCTGTCCGGGGTCTGGTCATTGGTGTGCGCCGCTCTGGTCGTGCTGCTGCTGGCCAATGCGATCTGGCTCGCAGGGTGGCCGCCGGCCGTCGTACGTACGACGGCCGACGGCGTGCGTGTCGGCGGGCGGCTCACCGTTCGCCCGGTGTCGCTGACGTGGACAGAAGTGGAGGACGTCGGCCTGGTCGGCGATCGGCTCCACCTCAACCGCGGGGACCAGCGCATCCTCGACTTCCCGCTGGCGTACGTCGGCGCGCGACGGGACGAGCTGATCCGTGAGATCTACGACCGGCTCAACACCGCCCACGGCTACCGCCGCTTCGACCCCGCCTGAACTACTTGACGTTGACGTAAGTGTGGCCGGACGACGAGAGCCATTTCGACGTGGCCACGACGCTGCCCTCGATGTAATTCTCCCTCACGCCCAGACCCTTGAGCGTGACGGTCGCCTTGCCGTCCTTGAACTTGACGGTCTTGTGCTTCGCGTGGCGATTGAACCAGGCGAGCCCGTTGTAGAGGACGCCGTACTTGAGCGTGACCTTGCCGTCGGGCTTGCTCGTCCCGCTCGTCTTGACGGTGATCTTGATCTTGGCGGTGTGCTTGGAGTAGGAGTGGCCGGAGAGCTTGATCGATGACGTATTGCCGATCTTCTGCGTCTCTTCGCTGAACGCCACGCCGTCTTGAGCACCGGGATAGTGCGCCGTGACCTGGACCTTCAGAGTTGATCCGAGGTCGTTCTTGCGAATCTTGTAGTGCGATGAGGTGTAGCCCGTGAGCTTCGTCGACGTCGAACCCTTGACCCGGTACCACTGGTAGTGGCTGATCGTGATCGGCGAGTACGGCCGCCACTCGCCGCCGTCCGTTCCGATCGTCGTGCCCACCTTGGCTCCGCCATGGATCGTGATGTACGGGATGCGGTCGAGCGTCAGGGGGAACTCGCCCAGGGCGGCATCGTTCGTGGTGGAGTCGGCACCGGGCGTGGCGTCAATAGGGCTCGCGGTGTCAAAGGAGGTGCCGCCCCCTGACCAGATCGGTGTGTGATGGGACTCGGTGACCCTGAGCTTGATCTGATCGGTCGTCCCGTGGACGGTGTAGCCGCCAATCGAGTTGGTGGTTGTTGTGGTCTGAAGTTGAGGGTCGGCACCATCGTCGGCCGTAGCCGAGTAGACCTCGACGGTTGCACCCTTGACCAGGTGCCCGCCGGTGTCCTTCACCGTTCCGCTGATCGTCCGGCCGCTGTAGTCAAGTCTTGCGTCGTAGCTGGCGCCGCCGGTCGTCATCGTCGCGCAGATCGGAACGGAAGGATCGAACTCTGTCCCTTGAATGGAGTAGGAGCGCCATGTGCTCACGACAGGCACTGTGCCGTCTGCTTCATTCGCTGTCATTCGATATTCGCCCGGCGGGACGAGCGCCTCGTAGTAGCCCGGCAGGCCGGGTGAGGTGCTGCCGGAGATGATGGTGGCCTCGAGCTTCCACGGTGAGTCAGGGTCATATGTCTTTCGGTAGAGGCGCACCGGGACGCCGGCTATCTGGGTCCCCGTGGGACTCACGACTGTTCCGCGGAACTTCGGGTTCTGTTGAGTGCCGGAAGGTTGGTTGAAAGTAGTCCGGGTCAGGACAACGTTGGGCTGCTCGGAGTACACCCCAGGTCCCAGAGCGAACGTCTTGGCAGTCGCAAACGATGAAGCGTTAGTGAGCCAGACGGTCCCAGGCGCGGCCGCCGGCCCGGTGATCTTCACTCTGGCGGGTGTCCTGGGAAGCCACAGGTAGCTCGAGTTGGCTGCTGTCGTGGTTGCCACGTCTCCCGCAGAATTCGCCAAGTACGACTCGAAAGTCGCGCCCTGGATTGGCTCCTTGCACTGGTCGACCACCGGGATATTAAGTTCGCCCCCGGCATGCCGGACGGGAGGGGTCGCTGATTCGACCTGCTCCTGAGTGCCGTCGACCACGGCCGAGGTGGTTGTCTCTGACGACCATTGCTGCCAGTTGGCCGTGCCGTCGTCCAGTTCGTTGACAGTGGCGCGATAGGTTCCCGGTCCAACCTTCGCGTACCAATATCCTTTGCAGGTTGGGCAGAGCGGGTTCGTGGAGTGTTCTTCCTGGGTGTAGACGGTTTGGTCCAGCGCCCATGGCGAAGCTGGATTGCCGGTGGCTTTGTACACCCGAACGGCTAGGTCTGGAATTCCCTCACCCCAGGGGTAGTCGGCCTTGACCACGCCGTAAAGGCTGACCTGTTGATCGGCCGCGTCTGACGGGGACGTCGTGACGGCGCCGAGGCCGAGCACGAGCATGACGGATGCGCACGCGGCGATGAGCCGGCGGCGGGTGTTGGAAAGCAAGGGAGTCCCCCGGGAGAATGGTTGTCTGGAGCACCGAAAGCGTAGGGGTTGTGACGGTCTGTCCGAGGCGTTATGACCGAAACGGTGCCGATTCGTCGATGGGGTGGCTCGGTCGGTATCCTGTTCCGGTTGCCGGTTTCGACCGGCGGCGGGGAGGTGTCGCATAGTGGCCTAGTGCGCCCGCCTGCTAAGCGGGTTGAGGTTTAAACCTCTCGCGAGTTCAAATCTCGCCA
>JAWWPE010000246.1:0-2681 GCA_033850895.1 Nocardioidaceae bacterium
GGGTGGCACCTCTGTTCGGTATGACGCGCCCTACGGATGGCGCGTACTGCTTGGCACCACCCTATGCCAGCGGAATTCGACGCGGCGAACAGGCTGTAGCGGTCGCGGGATCCGTCGACTGCCGCCATAGTGGCGACCATGGAAAAGGCCGTCCCGACAGTCGTCGTCATTGACGACTCTGCCGAGGTGCGCGCGCTGATCCGAACCCAGATCAGGCTCTCGGGGTGGCTGACCGTCGTCGCAGACGGCGCCGATGGCACGGAAGCCATCGGTTTGGCCTATCGACACCGGCCGGACCTGGTCCTGCTGGACATGTCGATGCCGACGATGGACGGTATGGACGCCATCTCGGGCGTGCTTGCCGTGTCGCCCGCAACCAGAGTCGTCATCTTCACCGGCTTCGAAGGAGAGGGACTGGCCGAGCGGGCTCGTGAGCTGGGTGCGGCGGCATTCATCGAGAAGTCGCTCCCGGTGCAGCAGCTCCCACGGGAGTTGCTCCGCGCGCTGAACGACGACGAAGACACGCCGGTCCCGCCCTCCAAGCTCTCTTCTGCCACCGACCAGCAAGTGGTCGCGAACGCTGCGGACCAGCGAGTCCTCGATGAGCATCTCGAGCGGTTTCGTGAAGTCTTCGACGAAGCCGCGATCGGCATGGCGACCATCACGCTGACTGGTGGCATCGTCCGCGCCAATCGCGCCCTCGGGGAGGTGTTGCTCCGCAAGCAGGACGAGCTGGTCGGCGCCGACTACGGTGTGTTGACCGCAGGCCGGGGCGATCTGTTGGACGCAGCCCTCGAGGACATCAACCAGCGCTCGGTCGACCTGGTGCACCTTGAGCACGATGTGAGCGGTGCGACCGAGCCCAGGCGGGTCCTCGTGACCCTTGCTCCGGTGCGGGACGCGCGGCGCCAGGCGTTGTACATCTTCCTGCAGGCCCAGGACATCACGGCCCAGCGTGCCGCGGAGGACCAGCTCAGGCGCAGCGAGGAACGCTTCAGACTCCTCGTCGACGTCGTCGAGGACTACGCCATCTTCATGCTGTCCCCCGAAGGGATCATCTCGAGCTGGAACGCCGGTGCCCAGCGCACGAAGGGCTACCACGCCGACGAGATCATCGGGCGCCACTTCCGTACGTTCTATCCGGCGGAGCAACAGGAAGCCCGACATCCCGAGTACGAGCTCGAACGGGCCCTCAACGACGGTCACTACGCCGAGGAGGGTTGGCGGATCCGCAAGGACGGCAGCCGGTTCTGGGCCAACGTGCTCATCACGGCGGTCTTCGACGATGCCGGCGAGCACATCGGTTTCGCCAAGGTCACCCGTGACGTGACGGCTCAGCGCGAGGCACAGGAGACCCTCCGGCAGAGCGAGGAACGATTCCGGCTGCTCGTCGAGGCGGTCGGCGACTATGCGATCTTCATGCTCGATCCGGGCGGGCACGTGGTGAGCTGGAACACCGGGGCCCAACGCAGTCAGGGTTACACCAGCGGTGAGATCATCGGTCAGCACTTCCGTACGTTCTATCTCCCCGAACAGCAGGAGTCTCACCACCCGGAGCGCGAGCTCGAGATCGCGTTGCAGGAAGGCCGGTACGAAGAGGAGGGTTGGCGGGTTCGCAAGGACGGCAGCCAGTTCTGGGCGAACGTCGTGATCACTGCGGTCTTCAATGACCTCGGCGAACACGTGGGGTTCGCCAAGGTCACCCGTGACCGGACCGAGAGCAAGCGGATCGAGGAAGAACGCGAACAGACGTCCGAAGCACTGGCTGCCGCCAACGTGTCCTTGGAGGGTGCGAACGCACAGCTGACCCAGGCCGCCGCCGAGCAGTCACAGTTCCTTGCGGTGACCGCACACGAGCTCCGCACTCCCGCCGCCGTGCTCGGCGGATCAGCCGACACCCTCGCCAGGCACTGGGAGGAGCTCACCGATGACGAGCGCCTCGGGCTTCTGCAGGGGATGTCGACCAGCGCCGAACGGCTCCGACGTCTACTGGCCGACCTGTTGACGGCGTCCCGCCTCGACGCCGACGCCCTGGGTCTGGTTCGGCGACCGACTCGGGTCAGTGAACTGGTGAACAGCGCGGTCGCTGCCGCAGTCACCGCCCGCCCGGGCCTGGCGATCCACGCCGATTCGGTCGCGGAGGTCGACGTGCTCGTCGATCCGGAGCGGGCAGCCCAGGCGATCGACAACCTGATCGGCAACGCCGTCGTGCACGGGGCTCCCCCGGTTCGACTCGACGTCACGGTCGCCGGCCGGATGGCGGAGATACGCGTGCGCGACTCAGGTGACGGCGTCAGGGCGTCGATGCTGCCCCGGCTGTTCAACCGGTTCTCGACCGGTGACAACGTGGGTGGCACTGGCCTCGGATTGTTCATCACCCGCGAGCTGGCACGTGCCAATGGTGGTGACGCGTTCTACGAACCCGGCACCGATGAAGAGCCAGCTGGCGCCTTTGTGATCACCTGCCCGCTGGCCTGAGCCTCAGACCAGCGCAGCAACTTCGGCGGCCGAGCGCTCCCCCGCGCGAACGGCGCCATCCATGTAGCCGGCCCAATAGGTCGACGTCTCGGTGCCGGCCCAGTGCACGCGGCCGAACGGTTCACGGATCGTGGAGCCGAACGCAAGAGTGGCGCCGGGCTGCACGGAGGCGACCGGGCTGCCCATGGTCCACCGCTCCTGGG
>JAWWPE010000289.1:0-5938 GCA_033850895.1 Nocardioidaceae bacterium
GACGTACGCCTTGTTGAGACCGGACGGGTCTTCGAGCCGCGGGCGGGCGATCAGGAGGCGCCGATCTACGGGGTCGACCGGCGCCCGACCGCCGAGGAGCTGGCGGCTCTTGAAGCCGCGCTGCCCGCGCAGCCACACCACGTCGGCGTGGTCATGACCGGCGATGCGGAACGACCCGGATGGGGGACGGCTGGCCGCCCGGTCATCTGGGCCGACGCGATGGCGATCGTCCAGCACGTCGCCGAGGCTCTGCACCTCGAGGTCGAGGCGCAGCAAGCACAACGCATGCCGTGGCACCCCGGTCGCTGCGCCGCATTCGTCCTCGATGGAGTGGTGATCGGACATGCCGGCGAGCTGCATCCCCGCGTGCTCAAGGCATACGGGCTGCCACCACGGGTGGTTGCTGCCGAGTTCGACCTCGACGCGCTCATCGCGGCCGCGCCCGAGATCGGGCCGCGCCCGGACTTCTCCGCCTACCCGGTGGCGAAGGAAGACCTCGCGTTCGTCATCGATGCCGACGCGCCGGCCGAGTCGTTGCACGCGGCACTGCTGGGCGCCAGCGAGCTGGTCGAGTCCGTACGCCTCTTCGACGTCTACGTCGGCGATCAGATTCCGGGCGGCAAGAAGTCCTTGGCGTTCGCGCTTCGACTTCGTGCTCCCGATCGCACCCTGACCGACGGTGACATCAAGGCGGCGAGGGACGCTGCCGTCGCCGCCGCGGCCGAGCTCGGTGCGACCCTGCGCGGCTAGCTCAGAACGACACGGTCGGCGGGGTCGCCTGGCCCTCCGGAGCTGCGTAGAACTCGCGGGCCTTCACACCCGCGATGCCGGAGAAGAACATCCACGGAATCGTGCGCACCAGGCCGTTGAGCTTCGCGACCGCATCGTTGTAGTACTGGCGGGCGAATGAGATCTTGTTCTCGGTGTCGGCGAGGTCGGTCTGCAGCGACTGGAAGTTGGCTGACGCCTTGAGATCGGGGTATGCCTCGGCCACGGCCAGCACGTCGATGATCGCCTTGTCCATCTTGGCCTGGGCGGCCGCCTTCTCGTCGACCGAACCGCTCTTGGCCGCGGCGGCGGCACCCGCGCGCGCCTCGGTCACGGCCTCGAAGACGCCCTTCTCGTGCTCGGCGTAGCCCTTGACGGTGTTGACCAGGTTGGGGATCAGGTCAGCGCGCCGGGTGAGCTGCACATCGATGCCGCCCAGCGCTTCCTGCGCTCCGACATCGGTCCGGCGCAGCTTGTTGAAGCCGATGACGACGAATCCGATGAGCACGACGACGACGGCCAGGATGATCCACAACATATTTCTCCTCGGTGAGCTGGGTGAGAGTTACCAAGAACCCCCGCCGCCACCGCCACCGCCACCGCCTCCGCCGCCACCGCCGCCGCCCGATGAGGACGACTGCGTGGCCGCGTAGGCGCTGATCGATGACGACAGCGAGGATTCGAATCCGGAATAGGAGTCGTGACTCCCGAAGAACCCGGTGCCGGTCGACGACGTGGTCGGGGAGTACCAGACCGGCATGGGTGCCGGGCTACCCGTGGTGACCTCGTACTTCTTGGCCCACCGGTCGGCACAGTCGAAGGCGACGGCGTACGGGATGAACGACGTGTAGAGGTCCTTCTTGCTGCTGAAGTCGAAGCGGTCCTTGGCCGAGTCGGTGGAGAGCATGCGCTCGAAGCCACCGGACTGCGACCAGAGATCGCGACCCAGGGTTGTACGGCGTACGCCGACGCCAGGGACCATGAGACCGGCACCGCCGACCACGAACGCGGCGAACGGCAGGACATACAGGCTCACGGACGGTCGGATGAAGATCGTCATGATCACGACCAGCACGGCGGCGACGATGACCAGCACGCGGGCCAGTGTCTCTGCAGACGCACGGCGTTGAGCTCCGATACCGGTGGCCCACGCGGACGTGGCTCCCTCGAGCCCCTTGCGGGTCTTCTGGAGGTCCTCCCCGGAGGAGGCCGACTTGTCGGACTTGAAATGGCTGCCCGGAGTCGTCACTCCCAGCTGCGTGCCGACATATCGTGTGACGTCATCGGTCTTCGCCCAGGCCGCTTCGTTCCCGACGCCGGTGATCGTCCACGACTTGCCACCGTTGTCGGTGAGCTTCGTGAGCCCCTGCTCGGCCTGGTAGAGCAAGGTCGCCACGAGTCCGCGGGACGGCACGGTCTCAGATGTGAGGTATGCCGTCTGCACGGGGCCGAGGCCCTTCGGCGGTTCGTACATCACCGGATAACCGGGCTTCTCCTCACGAGAACGGCGGTCGAGCGCGTAGCCGATCAGGAACGCCACGAGGGCGATCGCGAGCACGCTGAACACCGCGGGCAGGTTCTGCCCGAAGACCCGGTCGTACTGGATCTTCCACGGGACGGTGACCCGGTCGGGCGGTGGGAGGGGCAGTCCGATGCGTACCGTGACGGGCGTTCGCGGCGGCAGGTGACCGGTGCGTACGGTCACCACATCGGTGCCGCCGCCGGAGATGTCGCAGGGTCCCGTGCCGTCGAAGCTCGAGGTGCACTGCACCTTGCCCGACGACTTGGGAAGGCCGATGCGGATCGTCGCCTTGTTGATGTCCATCTGCCAGCCGGGCGCCACGACGTTCCAGTTGAAGACCGACTGGGCGGGTTGCTTGTCGGTCCAGCTCGAGGAAGCGAACTGCCCGTGATTGGCCGAGGTGGGGGAGAGGGCGCCCTTGATCAGGTACGTGATGACGTACGTGTGGCTGCCCACGGAGACGTACGCGTCGGGATCGCCGATCTTGGCCACCCGGTAGCGGTGGCCGTTCTGCCACTGCAGCTCGTCCGGGACGGAGTGGCCGTCGAGGGTCACCTTGATGTGGCGCGGCTTCAGTCGTACGTGCGAGTCGGACGGGTCCTTGAGGTCCCAGAACCGGAAGATGCCGTGCCGGCCGTACGGGAAGTTGGCCGTCACGGTTTCCTTGGCGGCCAGTGTGCCGTCGTTGGCGACCACATAGTCCGCGGAGTAGTCGGTGATCGTGACCGGGTCGGGGCCGGTGGTCGAGGCGTCGGTCGGGATCATCGCGATCAACGCGGGCACGAACAGCACACCGAGCGTGATGAGCAGCGCCAGGATGCGCAGTCCGGTCCGCCTCATGCCATTACCTTGGCAGAAGACGAGCGCCAGCGTGAACAATCGCCTGAGGACCCCGCGTGCAAGAAATTGCACTCGTGTGCAAGAATGTGAAGCATGTCCAAGGTCCTCACCAGTCTCCCGGTCGGCAAACGTGTCGGCATCGCCTTCTCCGGCGGCCTCGACACCTCAGTTGCGGTGGCCTGGATGCGCGACAAGGGCGCAATCCCGTGCACCTACACCGCCGACATCGGCCAGTACGACGAGCCGGACATCTCCGGGATTCCCGGGCGTGCGATGCAGTACGGAGCAGAGCTGGCACGTTCGATCGACTGCAAGGGACCCCTTGTCGACGAGGGACTGGCTGCGCTGGCCTGCGGAGCGTTCCACATCCGCTCGGCCGGACGTACGTACTTCAACACCACGCCGCTGGGCCGTGCCGTCACGGGCACCCTGCTGGTGCGGGCCATGCACGAGGACGGCGTCGACATCTGGGGCGATGGGTCCACGTTCAAGGGCAACGACATCGAGCGGTTCTACCGCTACGGGCTTCTCGCGAACCCCGAGCTGCTGATCTACAAGCCGTGGCTGGATGCCGACTTCGTGCACGAGCTCGGTGGTCGCACCGAGATGAGCGCCTGGCTCACCGAGCGGGACCTGCCCTATCGGGACAGTCAGGAGAAGGCGTACTCGACGGACGCCAACATCTGGGGCGCGACCCACGAGGCGAAGACCCTCGAGCACCTCGACACCTCGCTGGAGTCGGTCGAGCCGATCATGGGCGTCAAGTTCTGGGACCCGGCGGTCGAGATCGCGACGGAGGACGTCACGATCACGTTCGAAGCCGGCCGCCCGGTGGCGATCAACGGTCAGGCATTCGGCGGTGACGCGGTCGCGCTCGTCCACGAGGCCAACACGATCGGCGGCCGGCACGGACTCGGCATGTCCGACCAGATCGAGAACCGCATCATCGAGGCCAAGAGCCGCGGCATCTACGAGGCGCCCGGCATGGCGCTGCTGCACATCGCGTACGAACGGCTGGTCAACGCGATCCACAACGAGGACACCATCGCCAACTTCCACCAGCACGGCCGTCGCCTCGGCCGGCTGATGTACGAAGGTCGCTGGCTCGATCCGCAGGCCATGATGCTGCGCGAATCCGTCCAGCGTTGGATCGCCTCGGTCGTCAGCGGTGACGTGACCCTGCGGCTCAGGCGCGGCGAGGACTACTCGATCCTCGACACCCAGGGCCCGAACTTCTCCTATCACCCGGAGAAGCTCTCAATGGAACGCACCGAGAACGCGGTGTTCGGACCGACCGACCGCATCGGCCAGCTGACGATGCGCAACCTCGACATCGCCGACTCGCGCGCGATGCTCGAGCTCTACGCGGACCAGCCGCTGGATCAGGGCCAGGTGCTGGTCGAGAATGGCACGCTGTTCGGCGCGCTGCCCGCCGGAGGCGCGACTCGGATCGAGGCCAACCCGGCCGTCGACGGCGATGAAGAGCAGGCGCTCGACGCCGCCGCCATGGAATTCGGCACAGACTGACCGTCCCGACGACCACGACACAACTCTGCAAAGGTGGAGAGATGACCACGATCACCGCAGCCGTTGCCGGCGCGAGCGGGTACGCCGGGGGTGAGGTGCTGCGGCTGTTGCTGGCGCATCCCGACATCGAGATCGGTGCGCTCACCGCCGCCTCCAGCGCGGGGTCGCCGCTGGGCGATCACCACCCGCACCTCGCGCCGCTGGCCGATCGCATCCTGCAACCCACGACGACCGAGATCCTGTCGGGCCACGACGTCGTCTTCCTGGGGCTGCCGCACGGCGAATCCGGTGCGGTGGCGGCCGAGCTGGGCGACGACGTGCTCGTCATCGACTGCGGAGCCGATTTCCGGTTGCAGTCGGCCGATGAGTGGACCGAGTTCTACGGCGGTGAGCATGCTGGCACCTGGCCGTACGGTCTGCCGGAGCTGATCGTCGGCAACGGTCGCCAGCGGGACCAGCTCAAGGGTGTCGGCCGCATCGCCGTACCCGGCTGCAACGTCACCGCCATCACTCTCGGCATCCAGCCGGCTGTCGCCGACGGTCTGGTCGAGTCGACCGATCTGGTCGCGGTGCTGGCCAACGGGTTCTCCGGCGCGGGCAAGGCACCGAAGACGCACCTGCTGGCAGCCGAAGGGCTGGGTGCCGCGTCGCCGTACGGCGTCGGGGGCGTGCACCGGCACGTACCGGAGATCATGCAGAACCTCCGTCTGGCGGGTGCCGACGAGGTCACCATCTCGTTCACGCCGACCCTTGTCCCGATGGCTCGCGGCATCCTCGCCACCACGACCGCCCGACTGGTGCCGGGCGTCGACATCGCCGCCGTGCGTGCGGCGTACGACGCGGTGTACGCCGACGAGCCATTCGTCCACCTGCTGCCGGAAGGTCGCTGGCCGACCACGGCGGCGACGTTGGGCGCCAACACGGCCCAGGTCCAGGTCGCGATCGACCGTCGCGCCAACCGGCTCGTCGCGGTCTCGGCGATCGACAACCTGGTGAAAGGAACTGCGGGCGGCGCGATCCAGTCCATGAACCTCGCCCTCGGACTCGCCGAGACCACGGGCCTCACCACGATCGGAATCGCCCCATGAGCGTCACAGCAGCCAGGGGATTCACCGCGGCTGGCGTCGCCGGCGGCCTCAAGTCGACCGGCGCCCCGGACATCGCCGTGGTCGTCAACCAGGGTCCATCGACGGCTGCCGCCGCGGTGTTCACCAGCAACCGGTGCAAGGCCAATCCGGTCCTGTGGAGTGAGCAGGCCATCAAGAGTGGTTCTGCCGTTGC
>JAWWPE010000264.1:0-3461 GCA_033850895.1 Nocardioidaceae bacterium
GCGCGTCCGATGGCGTCGACGGACGCAGCGGTGACTCCTGGACGGGCATAGTCGAGCTGAGCCCGCTGTGCGCCCTCGAGGACGGCGTAGAACTCGGCATACTCAGCGGGGACAGTGCCGCCGGCGAGGTAGTTACGGGTCGAGTCCGAGCAATATCCGGCCGCCGTCGTGCCGCCGATGTCGATGACGACCGGGTCGCCCTCCTCGATGGTTCGGTCGGACAGCTCATGGTGGGGTGAGGCACCGTTGGGGCCGGAGCCGACGATCACGAAGTCGACCGTCACGTGGCCCTCGTCGACGATGGCCCGTGCGATGTCGGCGCCGACCTCACGCTCGGTACGGCCGGGGCGGAGCCACTCCCCCATACGCGCGTGTACGCGGTCGATCGCGAGGCCGGCGTCACGCAGCGCGGCGACCTCGTCGGGGTCCTTGCGGATCCTCAGGTGTTGCACCAGGGGGCCGGCGAGTACCTGTCGGGCGTTCGGCAGCGCATCGCGAAGCGCGAACACGCGAGACGCCCACATGTGGTCGTCGAGGCCGATCGTCGCAGCGGCGCCGACCAGCTCCGTGACCAGCGCGAACGGGTCATCCAGCTCACCCCAGGTGGCGATCTCGACATCGACGCCGGAGGCCGCTGCCGCAGGCCCCTCGAGTGCGGGGACGACCAGGGTCGGGTCGCCGTGCGCCGGCAGCACCAGACAGGTCAGGCGTTCCAGCGGAAGTGCCGCATAACCGGTCAGATAGCGCAGATCGGCCCCTGGTGTCACCAGCAAGGTGTCGATGCCCTCGGAAGCCGCCAACTGTTGTGCCTTGCGCCATCTGCTCACGGCACGACGATACCTGCGGCCTGGGTGCGTATGCGCGGCGCAGTCGTCATCGAAATCACCGCCGACGCGCCCGCGGGCGTGTCATGATGTGGCCCACTACTGGAGCGGAACGAGGACACGGATGTTGGAGCTGGACGGGCTGGCGGCCCTCGTCGTGCTGGGTCTGTGGATCTTCTGTCTGATCGATGTGATCACCACCGACGAATACGCCTGTCGCAACCTGGGCAAGACGCTGTGGTTGATCCTGGTCCTGCTCCTGCCGGCGATCGGTTCCATCGCGTGGCTGGTCGCCGGACGGCCCCAGGAGGCCAAGACGGGGCCGGAAAGAAGCACGCCATTCCCCGAGTACGACCGCCCGGGCCGGGCGACGGCGAGCAACCCGGAGGACGACGAGGCGTTCCTGCGCGGGCTGCGCGAACGCGCCGAGGAACAGCGCGCGATCTACCGCGCCAAGAAGCGCCAGGAGCTGGGCGAGCTCGGCGAGACCGAACCGCCGTCTGCCGACTGACTAGGCTCGGGGCATGTCCACCGGTCGCTTGATCCTGCTCGACAGCGCGAGTCTGTATTTCCGAGCGTTCTTCGGCGTGCCGACCACGATGACGGCACCGGACGGCACCGTCGTCAACGCCCTGCGTGGGATGGTCGATTTCGTCGCAACATTGCAGACCAATTTCCAGCCGCAGGCGATCATCGCGTGCTGGGACGACGACTGGCGTCCGCAGTGGCGCGTCGACCTGCTCGAGTCCTACAAGACCCACCGACTCGGTGAGGACGGCGCGGAGGACGACACCACCGACGGACTCCTGGGGCCGCAAGTGCCACTCATCGCCGAGGCCCTCGGACTGCTGGGCATACCTGTCATCGGCGCGGCCGGCGCGGAGGCCGACGACATCATCGGCACCCTGGCCGCGTCGTGGAAGGGTCCGGTGGACGTCGTGACCGGCGACCGCGACCTGTTCCAGCTCGTCGACGACACCAAGCCCGTACGCGTGCTCTACACGTCCCGCGGTGGTGTGTCAGACCCCGATATCGTCGACAACGCCTGGATGCGGGCCAAATACGGCATCGACGCTGCGCAATACGTCGACTTCGCGGTGATGCGCGGCGATCCGTCCGACGGCATCCCCGGTGTTGCCGGCATCGGTGACAAGACCGCCGCGGTGCTGCTCAACGAGTTCGGTGACCTCGACGGCATCCTGGCGGCGGCGCAGGATCCGGGCAGCAGCATCAAGCCGCGCGTACGTCAGTCCCTGCTCGATTCCGGTCCGTACATCACGGCGGCCCGCGTGGCGGTGAAGGTGTTGCGTGACGCCTGTGAGCCCCCGGTGCTGCCGATCAGGCCGCTCACCAGCGAGCAGCAAGCCGCGTTCCGTGCATTCAGCGAGACCTGGGGGCTCGGCGGAGCGACCGACCGCGCACTCAAGGCTCTGGGCTGACACCAGGGCTCAGGACGAGTGGCAGACCTGCTTGATCCTGGCGACCGTGCGCATGACGTCGGCTACGGGGCGCCCGTCCTTGACGAAGTACGACGGAGCGTCGAGCACGTCGACGAGTTCGCCGGCGGGATTCTGGAGCTTCGCGGTACGGGCCGCGACGATCGCGAAGAGCCGGTCCTGGACCTCTGACCTCTTGCGCTTCTCCGCCGCCGTGGCCTTGCCCGGCTTGACCAGGGCAAGAGCTTGGGCGACCGCCCCGTTCGGACCGACCAGGATGTGACACGCCCCGGAGCGAGTCGCCGGATCATCGAGCGCCGCGCGTGCCGCCTTCATCTTCGTCCAAGGGGCGCAGTTTTGCGTCGTGAAGTACTGGCCCGCCTTGAGGGTGATCCGTTGTCCGGAACCGGACGGCGATGGTGCCGCGATGAAGCTGTCGTTGTCGGCGTCGTCACTCTCGACGGTGAAGGTGGCCGTCCGCGCGGTGTACGCCAGACAGGTGGCGCTCTTCGTCACGTAGACACCCGCAGGGACCTTGACGCCAACCTTGAACGTTCCATCGGACGAGATCGTTGCCGCTCGGCTGGTTGGTGGAGCGCCGGTGTGCTGAGCGGGGCCGCTGCCGCAACCGGCCAGCGCCGTGGCGAGCAGTGCGCCCCCGGTGATGCCGACCCGTCTCGCTGCACGCCACATGGGAACGATCCTCTCAGCTCGTGATGCTGGTGTAGGAGACGACTCCGTGCCGCAACAGGTCGAGCGCCTCCCGGGCGGTGTCACGTAGCGGAGTGCCACCGGCCGCATCGGCGATCTGCGCCGTGACGTCGATCAGTTGCTTCATCGCCCGGACGAAGTCACCCGCAGCGAGGTCCATCTCGCCGAGCACGTCGTCGAGCGACGCATCGTTGCACCACTGCCAGACCGCCTGGGTGAAACCGAAGTCCGGCTTGTGCAGGAATCGCAGACGGTGCTCACGCTCGAGCTGCTCGAGATCGGCACCGAGTGCAGTCATCTGATCGGCGACCTGGCGGACCTGCATGCTCGGAAAGCGGGGCGCCGGTGCGTCGTCGGAGTTGCGGGTCTCGAACGTCAGCCCACTCACGACGGCGGCCAGCTCGGCGGCGTCCAGTCCGTCCCAGACGCCCGTACGGATGCATTCGCTGACCAGCAGGTCGAGCTCGCTGTAGAGCCGTTGCAGCTTCTT
>JAWWPE010000277.1:0-5210 GCA_033850895.1 Nocardioidaceae bacterium
ACCGTGTGATGTAGCTCGTTTACAAAGTTAAGGAACCTTACGAAGTTCATTGACATCCGCTCGGACGCGCGCTTAGGGTGACGCAACAGCCGTTCCGCAGGTATGACTCTGGAGACGGAACGCTGGCCGTCAAAGGGGAAAACGATTCACGCCCAGGTGTTGAGCAGGCCCACATCCACCCGCCGTGGTGCACGGGTGCGGCATGTCTGACGTGGCCGCCGACTTCCTCCGCGAGGTGGTCGACCGGCTGACCCAGCTCGGCGCGTATGCCGAAGGGGGCGGGCTCGATCCGGCGATCGAGATGATCGCCGACGCAGTCGACGCGGGCGCGATGATCCAGGCGTTCGGCACCGGGCACTCCCAGGCGTTCGCCATGGAGATCGCCGGCCGGGCGGGCGGCCTGATACCGACCAACAACATCGCACTGCGTGACGTGGTGCTGTTCGGCGGCAAGGACGTCTCGATCCTCACCGAGGGCATCCTCGAGCGCGATCCGTCGATCGTGGACGACCTCTGGAAGACCGTCGACGCGCACGAGGGAGACGTGTTCGTGATCGCCTCCAACTCCGGCGTCAACGGCACGATCGTCGGCCTGGCACTGCTCGCCAAGGAGCACGGTCACGGAGTCATCGCGGTGACCAGCCTCGACCACACCATGCAGGTCACCCCCAAGCACCCGAGCGGCAAACGGCTCAGCGAGATCGCGGACGTGGTCATCGACAACCTCGCACCGTACGGCGACACGACCCTGACGGTCGGCGACAACGTCGGGGTGGGGGCGGTCTCGTCGTTGACGGCCGCGTACATCGCCCAGCTGCTGACGATCGGTGTGGCCGAACGCCTGGCGGCGGCGGGCACCGTCCCACCGATCTACCTGTCCGCCAACATCCCCGCCGGGGATGAGCACAACCACGAGCTCGAAGCCCGCTACGGCGACCGGCTTCGGAGGCACGCATGACAACATCCAACCCAGAAGATGAGGCGCAACGATGACGATTGAGAAGACCCCACTGGACCGGCGCACCTTCCTACGCGGCTCGATCGCCGCTGCCGCACTCATCCCGCTGGGCAGCACCCTCGCTGCCTGCGCCGGGGGCGGCAGTGACTCGGCCGGCGGTGCCACCGGCAAGGTCAGTTCGACCAACCCGTTCGGCATGGCCAAGAACTCCAAGGTCGACGCGGTGATCTTCAACGGCGGCTACGGGGTCGACTACGTCGACTTCGCCGGCAAGCAGCTGGAGAAGAAGCACGCCGGCGCGACCGTCAAGGTCTCTCCGTCCACGCAGATCGCCCAAGAGCTGCAGCCCCGGTTCGTCGGCGGCAACCCGCCCGATCTGATCGACAACTCCGGCGCCAACCAGATCGGTTTCAACTCGATCCTCGGACAGGTCGAGGACCTCAGTGATGTGCTCGAGGCCAACAACCTCGAGGGCACCAAGATCTCCGACACCCTCTATCCGGGGGTGAAGGCACCCGGCACGTTCGACGGCAAGTTCGCTGCGCTCAACTACGTGCTCACGGTGTATGCCGTGTGGTACTCATCGGCCTTGTTCGACGAGAACGGCTGGACGCCGCCCAAGACGTGGGACGAGGCGATGGATCTCGGCGCCAAGGCGAAGGCCAAGAAGAAGTACCTCTTCGTGTGGGGCAAGGAAGCCGCCACCTACTACCGCACGCTGGCCATTGCCGGCGCCATCAAGGAGGGCGGCGACGAGGTTCGGCTCGATCTGGAGAACCTCGGCAAGAACTCGTGGTCGCATCCGGCCATGCAAGGCGTGTTCAAGGGCCTGGAGAGCGCCGTCAAGGCGGGCTACTTCAAGCCCGGCGGATCGGGCACGCAGTTCACCCAGGCCCAGGCGCAGTGGAGCAATGACGGAGACGCCCTGCTCTATCCGTCCGGGTCGTGGATCGAGAACGAGATGAAGAAGAACACCAAGTCCGGCTTCAAGATGAAGGGGGCGCCCGAGATGACGGTGTCCTCGGACTCAGCGATGCCCTACGAGGCGTTGCACAGTGCTGCCGGCGAACCCTTCATGGTTCCTTCGAAGGGCAAGAACGTGGCCGGCGGCAAGGAGTTGCTCCGCACCATGCTCTCCAACGATGCGGCCACCAACTTCGCGAAGACTCGCCTGGCGCCGACGATCGTCAAGGGCACCGTGCCTGCCGACGGCTTCGGTTCGACCGCATTGGTGTCGCAGACCGACATGCTGAAGGCGGCCGGCTCGAACATCTTCACCTGGAACTTCATCGACCTCTATGGCATGAACACCGATCAGCTCGTCGTCTGGAACAGCTTCCTCAGCGGCAAGCTCGATGCGGGCGGATTGACCTCGGCGATGCAGAAGATCACCGACAAGGTCCGCAACGACGATTCGGTCAAGAAGATCAAGGTCACATGACCGAAATTGCCCAGGCCGGCGCCCAGGCGGCGTCGGCCTTGGCCCCACGTCGCAAGGGCCGCAAGAAGCTGACGTTCGACCGCATCAGCTTGATGGTGGTGTTCCTGGGCCTCCCCCTGGCAATCTTCGCGACCTTCGTGGTCTGGCCGTTCGTCCAGGCGTTCTACTACTCGATGACCGACTGGTCGGGGTTCTCCCCGGACATGAACTTCGTCGGGTTGGACAACTACCAGAAGCTGCTCCACGACGACATCTTCCTCAAGGCGTTGCGCAACAACATCCTGCTGGCCATCGTGGTGCCGACCGTGACGATCGTGCTCAGCCTCGCGCTGGCCTCGATGGTGACGGTCGGTGGCGCTTCGAGCGGGGCGGTACGCGGTCTGCGGCACTCCAGCTTCTATCGGGTCATCTCGTTCTTCCCCTACACGATTCCGGCGATCATCACCGGCATTCTCTGGCAGCAGATGTATGACCCGTCGAACGGGTTGCTCAACGGGTTGCTGACCAAGGTCGGACTCCACCGGTTCACGGCATTCCCGTGGCTCGGCGATACGCGTACGGCGATGGCGGCTTCCATGTTCGTCATCATCTGGGGCTTCGTCGGGTTCTACATGGTGCTCTTCGTGGCAGCCATCAAGGGGATTCCGGCGGAGTACTACGACGCCGCCCGCATCGACGGCGCCGGACGGGCTCGCACGGCGTATTCGGTGACCCTGCCGTTGATCCGCGGCAGCGTCCAGACCGCATACATCTATCTGGGCATCTTCGCGCTCGACGCCTTCGTCTACATGCAGGCCCTGAATCCTGGCGGCGGGCCCAACAACTCGACCCTCGTGATGTCACAGGACCTGTTCACGACCGCCTTCACCAAGAGTCAGTTCGGGCTGGCCAGTGCCATGGGAGTGGTGCTCGCGGTCACGACACTGACGTTCGCCGGGATCGTCTTCGCGGTCAACTGGCTCACGGGTGGCAAGGACCAGGTGGCTCGCGGATGACCACGACACCGACGACGACACGTCGAGACCCACAGGTGCCAGCCGGCGAGCGTGCCGTGGGGGTCACCTCGCACCTGGTCCTGACCCTGTGGTCGCTGATCATCATCTTGCCGCTGCTGTGGACCGTCATGACGTCTTTCAAGACGACGAAGCAGATCTTCGCGTCCCCGTTCTCGTTGCCCAAGTCGTTGAGCTTCGACAACTACGTCAATGCGTGGACGACCGCGGGCATCGGCAAGTTCTTCGTCAACACCGTCATCGTCGTCGGGGTCGCTCTCGTCGTGGTGATGATGCTCGGGGCGATGTGCGCGTACGTGCTGGCGAGGTTCGAGTTCTTCGGCAGTCGGGCGATCTACTACCTGATGTTGGCCGGACTGACGTTCCCGGTGTTCCTGGCGATCGTGCCGTTGTTCTTCGTGCTGCAGAACATCGGACTGCTCAACACGTTGCCGGGGTTGATCCTCACCTATGTGGCGTTCGCCCTGCCGTTCACGGTGTTCTTCCTCTATCCGTTCTTCCGGGCACTGCCCGACGAGATCGCCGAGGCCGCCGAGATCGACGGTGCCAGCGAGTGGCGGACGTTCTTCCAGGTCATGCTGCCGATGGCCAAGCCGGGCATGGCGTCGGTCGCGATCTTCAACTTCCTCGGCCTGTGGAACCAGTTCCTGCTGCCGGTCGCGCTCAACACCAACCGCGACCACTACGTGCTGTCGCAGGGCATGGCATCTTTCGCCTCACAGGCCGGCTATGCCGTCGACACCGGCGCGCTGTTCGCCGGCGTCGTGATCACCGTCATTCCGGTGCTGATCATGTACGTCATCTTCCAGCGCCAGCTGCACGGATCGGTGACCCAGGGAACGTCGAAGTAGGTGCAGTCGTATGAGTGACTCCGACCAAGCCCTGGTGATGGGCGTGGACGTGGGCGGCACGTCTACCCGCGTGCTCGTGGCCGATCTCGACGGCGAGACCCGCGGCCGCGGACGCTCTGCCGGCGGCAACCCGACCGCGTGGCCCGCCGATCAGGCTGCAGCGTCCTTGGCGGCGGCCGTCGCGGGGGCGCTGCAGGACATTGATCCGACCGCGGTCCGCGCGATCGTGCTCGGGGTGGCCGGTGGTGGCGCGCTCGACGACCCGGCCACGGCGGACCACTTCGATCGGGTGTGGAGCCAGTCGGGCATCCGCTGCGTGCCGCAGGTCGTCGGTGACCTGGCGATCGCGTTTGCGTCGGCCACGCCGGAACCCGACGGGACGGTCGTCGTCTCAGGCACGGGTGCTGCGGCGGCGACGATTCACGATCACCTGCTCGTTCGTTCCGCTGATGGACATGGCTGGCTGCTGGGAGATGCCGGTTCGGGATTCTGGATCGGCCGCGAGGCGGTACGCCACACCCTGGCTCGGCTCGACACCAACGAGCCGCCGACGGTGTTGTCCGAGCGCGTCCTGAGCGAGACGGTCGGCGCTGATCGTCCCGCGTCAGGCTTGGAGCTGGTGCGG
The DNA here is from genome assembly GCA_033850895.1 of Nocardioidaceae bacterium. Classification (GTDB taxonomy): domain Bacteria; phylum Actinomycetota; class Actinomycetes; order Propionibacteriales; family Nocardioidaceae; genus Aeromicrobium. The sequence continues at coordinate 4,889 of JAWWPE010000277.1, forward strand.
GCACTCGTCAGGGCCGTCAACTCCCGGCCACCGGTCAAGCTGGCCGAGCTGGCAAGGATCGTCGAGGAGTCGGCCGAGCAAGGCGACGAAGGGGCTGTCGAGATCATCGAACAGGCTTCGATGGAGCTGATCCACACCCTCGAGCGAGTACGAGAACCCGCCGACGACAGTCCGTTGGTGCTGGTCGGCGGCATACTCCGACCTCAGTCGGCAGTGGCTCGGTCGTTGCGTGCGCACTTGGCGGAACGCTTCGCCGGGCCGGTGCTTGCTGCCTCCGACGGGGTCGCGGGCGCCACCTGGCTCGCGGCGCGGTCAGTTACCA
>JAWWPE010000321.1:0-2992 GCA_033850895.1 Nocardioidaceae bacterium
AGGATCGCCTGGGTGCGCGGATCGCGGCCGCCCTTGGCCGATCCGCCGGCGGAGTTGCCCTCCACGATGAAGACTTCGCATTCCTCGGGGTTGCGTGACGAGCAGTCCGCCAACTTGCCGGGCAGGCCGCCGCCGCCCAGGAAGCCCTTGCGGTTGCGGGCCAGATCGCGGGCCTTGCGTGCCGCCATACGAGCGGTCGCGGCGTCGATCGACTTGCGGACGATCGTCTTGCCCTCGGTCGGGTGCTGCTCGAACCAGGCTCCGAGCTCATCGTTGAGGACGGACTGCACGTAGGACTTGGCCTCGCTGTTGCCGAGCTTGGTCTTGGTCTGCCCCTCGAACTGCGGCTCCTCGAGCTTGATCGAGACGATCGCCGTCAAGCCTTCGCGGATGTCTTCGCCGGAGAGGTTGTCGGCCGCCTTCTTGATGAGGCCCTGCACGGTCGCGAACTTGTTGACCGTCGTGGTCAACGCCGCCCGGAACCCCTCCTCGTGCGTGCCACCCTCGTGCGTGTTGATCGTGTTGGCGAAGGTGTGCACAGACTCGATGAAGCTGTCGTTCCACTGCATCGCGATCTCGAGGGACAGGCCCTTGTCGTTGTCCTCTGACTCGATCGAGATGACTTCGCGGTGGATCGGCGACTTGCTGCCGACGTTGATGTGCTCGACGTAGTCGACCAGACCCTTGTCGTAACGGAAGCGCGCGTCACGCTCGATCTCGTCGACAACGGTGTCACCCTCGGTCGCGTCCTGAGCGGCCTCGCGATCGTCGCGCAGCACGAGCTCGAGCCCCTTGTTGAGGAATGCCATCTCACGGAAGCGGGTCTTGAGCGTCTCGTAGCTGTAGACCGTCGTCTCGAAGATCGTGTCGCTCGCGTAGAACGTGGTCGTGGTGCCGGTCTCGGTGGTCTTCTCGTGCCGCTTGAGCGGCGCATCGGGCTCGCCGTACGTGAACGACTGGGTCCAGCGGTAGCCGTCGCGCTTGACCTCGACGTGAAGCTTCGACGACAGCGCGTTGACGACGGAGACGCCGACGCCGTGCAGACCGCCGGAGACCTTGTAGCCACCGCCGCCGAACTTTCCGCCGGCATGCAGCGACGTCAGCACCAGGGTGACGGCCGGGATCTTCTCGATCGGGTGCTCGTCGACCGGGATGCCTCGGCCGTCATCGACGACCTTGACCCCGCCGTCGGCCTGCAGCGTCACCGCGATGTGGGAGGCGTAGCCGGCGAGGGCCTCGTCGACGGAGTTGTCGACGACTTCGTAGACCAGGTGGTGGAGTCCGCGCTCACCGGTCGAGCCGATGTACATGCCCGGCCGCTTGCGTACGGCTTCCAGCCCTTCGAGAACCTGGATGTCGCTGGCGTCATAGGTTGCTTCAGGATCTGGAATTTGGCTCACCCATCCAGTATACGGGCGATTGTGGGCGTCCCAGCGATTGTGCACCGTTTTGGAGACTGGTTTCTTGACCCACAAACCCCCCTCAGAGCCGCAGAACTGGCTCTGTAACGACGGCGCAGGCCCCGTTCCAAGTCCCAGTAGGGTCACAGGCCCGCGAAATGCCCCACGGCGCGATGTCCCGACCGCGCCTGCCTGGGGTGTGGAACCGTCAGGCATCGTAGGAGGATGCCCTCCACCGTGGCGCGCCGGGACAGCGCTCCGATCGCCGTCACAGCGGCCGTCATCTCCGCCGCCGCGCTGGCTGCCATCGTACGGATCGCGCTGCAGTCCGGCCGCGGTCAGCACTGGGACAACTCCGCCATGAAGACGGTCGTCGCCGGCCGGGACGCCCAGCTGCGGGTGCTGAGCGTGCTCGGGTACGTCTCGATCGGTGCGATCGCGGTCGTCGCCGCCGTATGCCTGGCCGTCGCGCTGGCACGTGGACGAGCGAGTCTGGCGGTGGGCGCGCTTGTCGTGATCGCCGGAGCCAATGCGACGACCCAGGTGCTCAAGCACAACATCTTCACCCGCCCGGACTTCGGCTTCGGCACCCTCAACAGTTTGCCGAGCGGGCACACCACCGTCGTGGCGAGCTCTGTCGGAGCCGCGCTGTTGGTCGCGCCGAGTGTGCTGCGGCCCGCGGTCGCGCTGGGCGGCGGGTTCGCAGTGACCCTGACCGGGGCGTCGACGATCGTCGCGGGTTGGCACCGGCCGGGCGACGTGATCGCAGCCCTCGCGGTCAGCCTCGGCTGGACGGCGATCGTCGCGACAGTCCTGCACGGTCCCCGGCAGCAGCTCGGAGCGACGGCGGCCGGTTCGATCGTCGGCTGCATCGGTGCGCAGATCTTCCTGCTGGCGGCGGGCGTACGTCCGTCATACGGCTGGCACGGGTTCATCCAGGCGAGCCTCGTGCTCGGTGCCGTCACGCTGATCACGGCGTTGTTCGTCATCGCCGCTGCGGCGGTGTCGCCGGCTGAGGACTAGCAGAGCTCTGGGTGCCTATCCGTACGTGTCGCGCGGACCCCTCGCACCCTTGACGCTGCGCAGACCCTTCTTCCACGACGGCGCCTGTGGACCGCGTACGACAATCCGCAGGACCGATCCGTCGCCGAACTCCGCGTTCAGCTTGGCGACGATCCGCGGAGCGAGCAGTCGCAGCTGGGTGGCCCAGGCGGTCGAGTCGGTGCGTACCTCCACCTCTCCGTCGTCGAAGGCAATGACCTGGGAGTGCTGCGCGACTTCGGCCCCGACGATCGTCGGCCAGTCGGTGAACACTCGCTGCGCGGCGAGCCGTTCTTCCCAGCCCTGATCGCGGACCACCTCGCCGAGGAGCTCGGCCAGCGGGGTCGGGTCGTCGCGTTGCCCGCGCGCCGGCTTGACCGGGCGCGCCTTGCGCTTCGCCGAGGGGTTCACCGGCGCGGTCTTTCCGCGGTACGAGTTCGCAATGTCGCGGGCCAGCCCGAGGGCGTCGCCCGGCTTCGCGGTCGGCGGATCATCCTCGACCGGATCGTCTGAGTCAGTCACGGACGACCGTCCCTCCCGACACCATGAAC
>JAWWPE010000344.1:0-3890 GCA_033850895.1 Nocardioidaceae bacterium
TGATCGTCCCGGACGACTGGACCGAAGCCAATGGCTATCTGACCCCGTCGTTCAAGGTCAAGCGCAACGCCGTGCTGCGCGATTTTCACGACACCGTCGAGGCACTCTTCGCCAGGTAGCTGCGCCAGCGCGAGGTCAGCTCGGCCTCGGTCAGGCCGAATGACGATGACAACGCCCGGTCCAGCGGCTTGCCGCCGAGGACCTGGGCGTAGAACGTCTCGACCTTGGCGTCTCCGTACGTGGCGGCGAGCAGGCGGAAGATCATCCACGCGGACTCGTAGACCGCCCCCAGCCCGTGTTTGGTGGCGCTGAAGTCCGCTGCGGACGGCAGATGCTTGGGCCCGTCGCCCGCCTTCACCTCGGCCAGGATCTGGCCCGCGCTCAGCGACAACCCCGCTGAGTCATCGTGCAAGGCCACGAAGTCGGCAAAGCCTTCGACCACCCAGGTCTCGGCCCGGGTGCCGACCGCCTTGGTCAACACATGGGTCGCTTCGTGGGTGAGTACGACCTGGGCAGCACGGCGATCCATCGTGGCGAACACCGCCGGGTTGAGCACGATGACCGACCCCGCCGATGGTTCACCCCTGGCGTCGAGCTGCGTGGAGACTGCGGCGATCTGCTTGACGTTCGCGACCTTCTGGCCGACGAGCTGTGCCATCTCCTCCTGCGTGTGCGGTGACAGCACGGCCAGCGAACCGGATGCGTGCGGCACGACCCTGAGGACTCCGGCGCGGGCCTCCGCCACCATGGCATCGACCGGCTGCCGATTGTCGCCGCCGTCCAGCCGCATCACCACCAGCCCCGGTTGACGGTCGACGGTCAGTTTCCCGGCCAGCCAGATCGGCAGGGCTGCGGAGTCAGCGGCGGCGCCCACGACCGCGAACGTACCGCCCTTCTGCGGCGCCATGCGGAAGCGGACCGAGGAGGAGTGACGTGGTGAACTGGCGAGACCCGACGCCTTGCCCGGCTGCCAGGTGACCGACACCGTCGCCACGCTCGAGCCGTCCGAGCGATCTGCGACGTCGCCGCCCGTGACGTATCGCAGCTCGACGCGGGTCGCGCCCAAGGCCTCACGTGCCGACCAGGCGTTGCGCGCGAACGTACGGGCCGCGCGCGTGCCGCCGGCTGCCGCGATGAATGCCTTCTCTGTCGAGGCCGCGGTGAGTGCCCGAAACTGCGAGTTCAGGACCGAGGTCGCGTTGGGAGGGATTGCCACGACCGCTGGGACGCCGTCATCGGACTTGTGCCCCGGGCGTTGCCAGACCACCAGTGCAGCGGCGAGGGCGACCAGCACCAATGCGGCGATGACATTCGGCGACAGACGCCGCCGAATGGAGTCAGCCAACTCGTGAAGCCCTGGAAAATCCTCCGAGGCCGGTGATCTCGACGTTGGCACCGGTGTGGGGTGCGTGGATGACGCGCCCTCCTCCGAGATACATGCCGATGTGTTGCATGTTGGCGTAGGCAACGAGGTCACCGGGCTGGAGCGCGCTCATCGGAATCGACTTTCCGGCCGCCATCTGCGGGCCGACGACGCGCGGAATGGACACACCGGCCGCGGCCCACGCCTTCATCATGAGTCCCGAACAGTCCCAGCGGTTGGGTCCAGTGCCGCCCCACTGATAGGGGTCACCGAGCTGGGCCATCGCGAAGTTGATGGCGACCTTGGCGCGGCCGCTTGCCTCGACCTTGGGCGCACTGAGGGTCTTGCTGTCAAACAATGCCTGCTGGGCGGCGGTGAGCGTCGCCAGCTCGGCCTTCGCCTTGTCGTACTTCTTGCGGATCTCCGCGCGCTTGGCGGCGGCTTCCTTCGTGGCGGCCTTCAGCTCGGCCTTGCGGTCACGCAGCTGGGCCCGACGGTTCTGCAGCTCCTTGGCAGTCTTGCCGAACTGCTCGAGAGCGTCGGCGCGAGTGCTGTTGAGCGCTTGAACGGCTCCGAGGCCGGCGAGGAACTCCTGCGGGTCGCTGCTGTTGAGCAAGTTGACGGTCGGCCCGAGCGGCGCGTCCATCTGTTGCTGGACGATCGCAGCGCTCAGCTCGTTCTTCTGCTTCGTGTAGGCGACGAGATCATGATTGATGTCGCCGGTGATGTCGTCGATCTCGGCCTGGGTCTGCTTGGCCTGGACGCCGAGCTGATTGATCTGCTCGCTCATCGCCTCGACCTGACTGAACGCGTTCTTGACGTCCTTGACCGTGACGGCGGGGTCGGCCTCTGCGGACGGGAGGGCCAGCAGCCCGCCGATCATCGACAGGGTGGCAACGACAACGAATCCGCGGCGACGTGCTGGATTACGTGACAAGTGCACGCACAACTCCTACATATCCTCGACGTCTACCGGGTCAGCTGACGGATTCGGGCCAAGGTCTGCCCTACGGTTCCGCGCAAATCCTTCGACATGCTCTGGATCAGCGCGGTACCGATTCACCCCACTTACATGGGTCCCCGGTTCGTCTCAGATGTCTTCCCCACAGCTGCGACGATTCGACGATGCGTCCGACTCCGACCTGGGGGGCCAGCGTTCACCGGACGCACAGTGGCCCACTCTAGGCGGACGAAGCGGTCAGATCAACCGGACACGGTGGTTGGCTGTGGATCTAACCGACCTGCGTCTCGGGGCCTGTGACAGGGGTCACCAGACGCAGCGGCGGAACGCATCCCGCATCGGCCAACACCTCGAGCGCGGCCATCTCCTGCGCGTCGATCTCGATGCCTGCGGGCGGCGAACCCAGCAGGACGGTCACGATGCAGTCTCCGCAAGCGCCCGGGCTGCGTACGAGACACCGGTCGCAGTCGACGACAACCGAATCGGTCATGGGGTGGTCATGCATGCCGGCACCTCCTGTGCTGGTGGCGTCCCGTCGGTGTGACGAGTACGAGTTTCTCCATCGACGTTAGGAGCGACCTCCGACAAAAACGCCGGGACACCAGTCCTGCGACGTGTCGGCCGCACTCTGTCGGTACGGCCACCTAACGTCAGCGAGGTGGAAGCAGTTCAGGGATCATTCGATGAGCTGGGGCGCTCCCTGTCCGATGTGACGTTCTGCGTGGTCGACCTCGAGACCACCGGAGGTGCCGCCGCCAAGGGCTCGAAGATCACCGAGATCGGCGCGGTCAAGGTGTGCGGCGGCGAGATCGTCGGCGAGTTCCAGACCTTGGTCAATCCCGACGAGATCATCCCGGCGTTCATCACCGTGCTCACCGGCATCACCAACCAGATGGTCATCGACGCTCCCCGCATCGCCGAGGTGCTGCCCAGCTTTCTGGAGTTCGCCCGTGGCAGCGTCCTGGTGGCTCACAACGCGCCGTTCGACGTCGGGTTCCTCAAGTTCTACAGCCGTGAGCTCGGCATCCCTTGGCCCGGTTTCGAAGTGCTCGACACGGCCGTGCTGGCACGTCGGACGCTGCTGCGCGACGAAGTGCCCAACTGCAAGCTCTCCACCCTCGCCATCAAGTTCCACGCCACGACGACGCCCAATCACCGCGCCCTGTCCGATGCCAGAGCGACCGTCGACGTCCTGCACGGCTTGTTCGAGCGGCTCGGCCCGCTCGGCGTCACGACGCTCGAGGAAGTGTCGACCTACACCTCCAAGGTCACACCGGCGCAGCGCAAGAAGCGCCATCTCGCCGAGCATCTCCCCGACTCCCCCGGTGTCTATCTGTTCCGCGACGCCAATGACGACGTGCTCTACGTCGGCACGTCACGCAATCTCCGCACGCGCACCCGCTCCTATTTCACCAAGGCGGAGACTCGCACCCGGATGGGCGAGATGGTCATGCTGGCCCAGCGCATCGAGGGCATCGTGTGCGCGACCGCGCTGGAGGCGCAGGTACGCGAGCTGCGGCTCATCGCGCGGCATCGGCCGCCTTACAACCGTCGGTCCAAGTTCCC
>JAWWPE010000361.1:0-3629 GCA_033850895.1 Nocardioidaceae bacterium
ACTCACACGACAGGGGAGCGCCACGCAGAGGCGCTGAGAGTGCGGATCCGCCGCAGACCCTTGAACCTGCTCCGGCTAATACCGGCGAAGGGAGTCACGATGAGTTCTGCAACCACGTCCAGGACGACGTTCGACGTGCGATATCGCACGATCGACCTGGTCACCATCACCACCTTGGGGGTCGCCTTCGGTGTCGTCTTCTGGGGTTGGGACAAGGCGTACGCCTCCGTCAGCACCCTGGCGATCTTTTCCTACCCGCCGTCGGCCGGCCTGCTCGGCGGGCCCTGGCTGATTGCCGGAGTCGTCGGCGGGCTCGTCGTGCGACGGCCGGGTGCCGCGCTGGCGACCGAGCTGGTGGCCGCCAGCGTCGAGGCGCTCGTCCCAGGTGGTTCGCAGTGGGGGTTCAGCACCCTGACCTCAGGATTCTGGGAGGGCCTCGGCGCCGAGCTGGTCCTTGCGGTGCTTCTCTATCGGCGCTTCGGTGTTGTCGCCGCTGCGGCCGCCGGGATCGCGGCAGGTGTGTTGGAGTCCATCTACGAGTGGCACTCCTACTACTCGTCCTGGCAGCTGCCGTATCGCCTCGCACACCTGGGCATGTTCGCCCTGTCAGGTCTCGTCGTCGCGGGACTGGGTGGCTTCGCCCTGACCCGGTCACTTGCCCGGACCGGCGCACTGGACGCCTTCGGGCCCGGTCGCGAGGCGGCCGAAGAGATCTAGGGTGCCGCTCGGCGCAGCGTCGCTGCGGGGATTCAGCTGGCGACCGCTCGGTCGCAAGGTGCCGACCCTCTCCGGGTTCGATCTGCGGATCGAGCCCGGCGAGCGTGTCCTGCTGGTGGGACCGAGTGGAGCCGGCAAGTCGACGATCCTGCACGCGTTCGCGGGAGCGCTCGGCACGACGTTGGCTGGAACGGCCTCCGGTGACATCGAGGTCGAAGGCCGTATCGGGCTGCTGCTGCAGAACCCCGGCGCAGCGGTGGTGGCCGAGCGCATCGGCCGGGATGTTGCCTTCGGTCCGGAGAACCTCGGGCTCGACCGGGACGCGATCTGGGCACGGGTGGATGCCGCCTTGGAGGCAGTTCGCCTGCCGTACGGACGCGACCACTTCACGTCCGCGTTGTCGGGGGGTGAGACCCAGCGGCTCGCACTCGCCGGCGTGCTGGCGATGCGACCTGACCTGTTGCTTCTCGACGAGCCGACCTCGATGCTCGACGAGGACAGTGCCGCCGCGGTACGCGAGTCGATCCTGACAACGGTCGGCGACGGGACGCTGCTGATCGTCGAGCACCGGATCGAACCCTGGCTGCCGTACGTGGATCGCGTCATCGTCCTGGGTGTCGGAGGGCAGATCGTCGATGACACCACCCCGCAGGGTTTGGTGGAGGGTCCGCCGCCATCTGGCGTGTGGATGCCGGGGATGGCCGTGCCCGTCCCTTTGGCCATTCCGACACGCTTGGTCGCTCCGTTCGCCGCCGCGATCGAGCCTGCCGCGACGGACCTCGACGTCGAGCTGGTCACCCGGTCACTGCGAGGGGTTCAGCGCACCGTCGCTATCCGGGATGTCTCGACCGCCATCGAAGCCGGTCGCGTCGCGGCGTATGTCGGGCCCAGCGGTGCCGGCAAGTCCACGCTCATCGCCGCCCTCGGCGGGCTGCTCGCGCCGGCTCGCGGCGTACTCACCCCGGCACTGCACCGGCTGTCGACCCGGGCGCTGGCCGCCGACGTCGGCTGGGTCCCGCAGAATCCCGAGGCCGGATTCCTGACCGACTCCGTCGAGTCCGAGGTGATGCTCACGGCGTCAGGGCTGCAGCGTTCGATCGACGTGTCCGAGGTACTGGACGTGTTCGGGCTGAGTGGGCTCGCACGCGCCCATCCGTACCGGCTCTCCGGCGGTGAGCAGCGACGGCTCGCGCTTGCCGCCGCCCTGGCCCACCGACCCGGGCTGGTCCTCCTCGACGAGCCGACCGTCGGACAGGATCCTGACACCTGGGCTGCGGTCGTGGGCTGGATGACCTCGGCCGCAGAGGCCGGCTGCACGGTGGCGCTGGCCACCCACGACGACGAGGTTCCCGTCGATGACCGACACCCCATGGTCGGCGGTGAACTCTCGTGAGGTCGCTGGTGGTGCGACTCAACCCGCTTGTGCTGCTGTCGTTCGGCGTGTTCTCGTTGCTCGGTTCGTTCGCGATCCGCAGCCTGCTGGTCGGCTTGGTCGCGGTCAGCGCGTATGCCGTGGCCGCCCTACTGTTCCTGCCCGGGTGGCGATACCCGCTCGTCTGCCTGGGCTTCGGCCTGTTCGCGGCCGTGTCGATCGTGTGGTCGACCTGGCGCCTCGGTGGTCACGACGAGATGGAGGCCGCCGTGGCCGGGCTGCGGATACTCGTTCTGGCCTGGCCCGGCTCGGTCCTGACGGGCTTCATCGACCCGGCGGCGCTGGCCGATCATCTCGCGCAGTCGTTGCGGCTACCGGCGCGGTTCGTCGCGTCCTTTTCGGCTTCGCTACAACGCTTCGCCACGCTCGGCCACACGTGGCAGGAGCTCGAACGCGCTCGGCGTGCTCGTGGCTTCGGGCCATCGCGAAATCCCCTGGTGCGGACCCGCAATCTCGCCGGGATGGCGTTCGCCCTGCTCGTGCACGCCATGCGCGGTGCGTCGACCACGGCGATCGCCATGGACGCCCGCGGGTTCGCCACAGCGCAGGGCCGAACCTGGGCCGAGCCGGCATCCTGGACCAGGCTCGATCTCTTCGGGCTGGCGGCCGCCGCTCTGCTCGGTGCGGTGCCGTTGCTCGTACAGCTCTGGGTCTAGCGCTGCTGGCTCTCCTGCAGAAGCCGGATCTGGGTGACGACGTCCTGACCGGCGTAGAACAGCGGCGACAGCGGATGGCGACCGTGACCGAGATCGTCCTGAAGTGCCTCAGCCGTACGACCACCATCGGTGGTCAGCAGCTGGAAACGTACGTGGCCGACTCCCGGCAGCGGGAAATCGGTCGTCGGCTGGGTCTGTCCGACAAGGACGTTCGCCATGGCGACGAAGGCGCGGGTCGCCTCAGCGACCGGCTCGTGCTCGCCGGCCCCGATCGTGCCGCCGCCCGTGCTGATGTACATGCTCGTGGTGCCGTCGATCAGGGACACGATCGTCACGGTGGCGGCGGCGTACCCGGTCTCCATCAGTGCCCCGTAGAGCTTCGTGTCGTCACCGGCAGCGAAGCCCAGCTCGTTGGGCGGGGTCCGCAGAATCATGTCGCGGAGGGAGGCCGTCGCCCCGTCGCTCTCGGGCTTCGCTGTCTTCTTGCGTCCGAACATGATCGCGAGCGTACGGCCTCTGGCGTCCGGCACGGCGTACGTACTAGGGTGCGAACTAAGCAAGCGCTTAGTTCGGAGCGCTGAGCATCCTGGAGGTACGCATGGTCCGCGCGTTCGCAAGTCTCGATGAGTTCAAGGCCGCCGCCGGTGAGGAGATCGGCACGACCGACTGGCACACCGTGACCCAGGAGCAGATCAACACGTGCGCGGACGCGACCGGTGACCACCAGTGGATCCACGTGGATCCGGAGGCGGCCGCGAAGGGCCCGTTCGGCACCACGATCGCGCATGGTTATCTGACGCTGTCGCTGCTGCCGTTCTTCGGCC
>JAWWPE010000368.1:0-2638 GCA_033850895.1 Nocardioidaceae bacterium
GCAACACCGGCACGGCAGTCGCCGAGGTCGCGCTCTGCTACACCGGCGACCTGTCCGACCCTGGCGAGACGCTCTACACGCTCGACTACTACCTCGACCTCGCCGACCGCATCGTCGAAGCCGGCGCCCACGTGCTGGCGATCAAGGACATGGCCGGGCTTCTGCGCGCGCCCGCCGCTCGTACGCTCGTCAGTGCCCTGCGCGAACGCTTCGACCTGCCGGTCCACCTGCACACCCACGACACCCCGGGCGGACAGCTGGCCACCCTGGTCGCGGCGATCGACGCCGGGGTGGACGCCGTCGACGTCGCCTCCGCAGCCCTCGCCGGCACCACCAGCCAGCCGCCGATGTCCGCGTTGGTCGCTGCCACCGACTACGGACCCCGCTCGACCGGTCTCGACATCGATGCGGTCAACGCCCTCGAGCCCTACTGGGAGGCGACGCGGCGGGTCTACGCGCCGTTCGAGTCCGGGCTCGTGGCACCGACGGGTCGGGTCTACCGGCACGAGATCCCCGGCGGCCAGCTTTCCAACCTGCGCCAGCAGGCGATCGCACTCGGCCTCGGTGAGAAGTTCGAACAGATCGAGGACATGTACGCGGCGGCCAACGACATCCTCGGCAATGTCGTCAAGGTGACGCCATCGTCGAAGGTCGTCGGCGACCTGGCCCTCCAGCTGGTCGCCCTCGGCGCCGACCCCGACGCCTTCGCGGCCGATCCGGCGTCGTTCGACATCCCCGAGTCGGTGATCGGCTTCCTGTCCGGCGAGCTGGGCGACCCTCCCGGCGGATGGCCGGAGCCGTTCCGCAGCAAGGCGCTCGAAGGCCGCACGTTCAAGCCGAAGGTGAGCGAGCTGTCCGTCGAAGACCGTGCCGGGCTGACAGACGATCGTCGGCATACGCTCAACCGGCTGCTGTTCCCCGGGCCGACGAAGGACTTCGATGCCGCCCGCCAGCAGTACGGCGACCTGTCCGGCGTACCGACCGGCGCGTTCCTCTACGGGTTGCACAATGACATCGAGACCGAGGTCGAGATCTCCGAGGGCAATCTGCTGCTGTTCGGAGTCGAGGCGGTCGGCGACGCCGATGAACGCGGCATGCGCAATGTCGTCGGCACGATCAACGGCCAGCTCCGGCCCATCGAGGTCCGTGACGCGTCGGTGGAGTCCAAGGTCGCTTCGGCGGAGAAGGCCGACTCCGGCAACGCCGCCCACGTCGCCGTGCCATTCGCTGGCGTCGTGCACGCGATCGTGGCTGAGGGCGATTCAGTCGAGGCCGGCCAGACCGTCGCCACGATCGAGGCGATGAAGATGGAGGCGGCGATCACCGCGCCCCGCGCCGGTACGGTCGAGCGGCTCGTCATCAGCGAAACGCGGCAGGCCGAAGGCGGAGACCTCCTCCTCATTCTGGGCTGAATCTCGCCTCGCCGTGCGCCCAGCGGTGTGTAATGCTGGAGGAGCGTAGTCAGTCCGCGGCGGTAGGCCGCGACGTTGCGTGCACGGTCCGCCGGAAGGGGCCGCACATGACGCAAGAAGCCCAGATCGACACCGCTCCCCGTGAGCGCGAGACCGCTCCCAACGAGCGATATGTCAGCCATTTCACCGACCTGATGCAGGAGGTGAAGGCGTCGGGCCTCTTGGAACGAGCGCACATCTACTACTGGTTGCAGATCGGCGCGCACGTGGGCGCCTTCTTCGCCATCTGGGCCGGATTCTTCTGGCTCGGCAACTCCTGGTTCCAGCTGATCCTGGCCGCCGCTCTCGGTGTCATCGTCACGCAGTTCGGATTCCTCGGCCATGACGCCGCGCACCGCCAGATGTTCAACTCGGCGGCGTGGAATGCGTGGACCGCACGCATACTCGCCGGAGCGTTCGCGGGCCTGAGCTTCGCCTGGTGGCGCGCCAAGCACAACATGCATCACAAGGGCCCGAACCTCTCGGGCTATGACCCTGACATCGGTCCGGGAGCCATCGCGTTCACGCCGGACATCGTGGCCCAGCGACAGGACGGATTCGCCGGCTGGTTCGTGAAGCGGCAGGGCTGGCTGTTCTTCCCGCTGTTGACGCTGGAAGGCCTCAACCTGCACGCCGAGAGCATCCGCGCCGCCAGCGACAAGGAGGCCAACCAGCCGTGGCGGCGCCTCGAGCTGTTCCTGGTCGTCTCGCGCCTCACCGCATACGTCGCGATCCTGTTGGCGTTTCTCCCGCTGGGCAAGGCGGTGTGCTTCTTCGCGATCCAGATGGCCGTGTTCGGTTTCTGTCTCGGAGCGTCGTTCGCACCCGCTCACAAGGGCATGCCGATCATCCCGCCGGAGATGAAGCTGGACTTCCTGCGGCGCCAGGTCATGGTGTCGCGCAATGTCCGCGGCAACCCGGTCGTCGACTGGGCGATGGGTGGGCTCAACTACCAGATCGAGCATCACCTGTTCCCCAACATGCCGCGCTGCAACCTCCGCAAGGCCCGGCCGTTCGTCCGTGCGCACTGCGAAGCCGAGGGCGTCGACTACATGGAAGTCGGCCTCTTCCACTCCTACGCGATCGTGGTCGACTACCTCAACAACGTCGGGCTGCGTGCCCGCGACCCGTTCGACTGCCCACTCTCGGCACAGCTGCGCGACGGCAGCATCTGACTTCGCTGATCA
>JAWWPE010000394.1:0-7193 GCA_033850895.1 Nocardioidaceae bacterium
GGTCTCGCCCCAGGTCAAGGGCAAGGCAGACGGTGGCGCAGTCGCCGCGGAGGTCAAGCGCCAGCTCGGCGCCTAGCCGTCAATGGCCATGGCCGTGCCCGCCGCCGGGCTGGGGGTTGCCGCCGCCGGATGACTTTCCGCCCTTCTTGGCCTTCGCCTTGGCGGGCTGACGCTCCGGCGGGGGATCGAAGTTGACCGGTGACAGGTAGTTCTGGATCACGTGCATCGCCTTGGCCCACATCGGGCCGGCCAGCGAGCTACCACCGACCGCGTGAAAGTTGACCAGGCGGCCGTGGATCGTCACACCAGCGAGCGACTTGGGTATGCCCTTGCTGGTGACCCCGGCGATCATGGCTGCGGAGGCGATCTCCGGGGTGTAGCCGTTGTACCAGACGGCCTTGTTGCCCTGGGTCGTTCCGGTCTTCGCCGCTGAGGGGATCTTGAGCCCGGTGCCACCGAGGTCGTAGCCGAACCCGCCCGGCTCCTGGACTCCGCGCAGGATGTCGTTGATCTGGGCCGCTTCATCCTTGGTCAGGACTCGCTTGCAGTTGGGGGTGAACTTCTTGACGACCTTGCCGGCGGAGTCGACGATCTCCGAGACCGGCTCCGGCTTGCAGTACATACCGCCCGAGGCGGCGGTGGCGTACGCGGCCGCCATGTCGAGCGGGCTCACACTCATGTTGCCGAGCGTGAACGACGGCACCACTTGGTCAGTTGGCACCGTGATGCCCATCGACTCGGCGGCCTCGACCGCATTGCACAACCCGGCCTTCTTCTCGAGCTGGGCGAAGTAGGTGTTCACCGACCTCCGCGTGCCGGTGTACATGTTGAACGTTCCGCTGCCCGTCGAGTTGCCGGGGTCCCACACACCCGTACCGCCGCCGTTGCAGTCGAAGTAGGTGCCCGGCGGCATGTGGATCTTCGGCGGTGACTTGAACGTCTGACTCACCTTGATGCCCTGCTTGAGCGCCGCCGCGACGGTGAAGAACTTGAAGGTCGAACCGGCCGGGAAGCCACCGGAGTAGCCGTAGCGGTGGGGGACGGCGTAGTTGATGAACGACTGCCCCTTCTTCTTGCTCGTGCCCATCGGGCGTGACTGAGAGACGCCGCGCACCTTGCCGGTGCCCGGCTCGACCAGCGCCATTGCCGCGATCGCCTTGTCGGTGGGCGAAACCGTCGTGTCGACGGCGTTGCTGATGGCCTTCTGCATACGCACGTCGATGTTGGTCTTGATGGTCAGTCCGCCACGCTCGAGCCGCTGTTTGCGCTGCCCCGAGGTGACTCCGAGCGCGCTCTGCTTGAGCAGATAGCGGCGGATGTAGTCACAGGAGAACTCGGCCTTGGTCGAGACGCACCCGTTGGGGTACTTCGTGATCTTGAGCGCGAGGGGCTGAGCTTCGAGCCGTTCGGCGCGTTCCTGGGTGATCTTGCCGAGCTTGCCCATCACCGCGAGCACCGTGTTGCGACGCTGCAGCGCCCGCTCGGGATAGACATTCGGATTGAACTGGTCGGGATTCTTCACCAGACCGGCAAGAGTCGCGGCCTGACGGGTGTTGAGCTTGTCGGGACTGCGCGAGAAGTAGTGGAATGCCGCTGCACTGATGCCGTAGGCGCCGTCGCCGAAGTACGCGATGTTGAGATAGCGCTGCAGGATCTCCTTCTTGGTGTGCGTCTTCTCGTACTCGATCGCCAGCTTGAGCTCGCGGAGCTTGCGCGCCGGCGACTTCGCGGTGGCGGCCTTCTGCTGGGCCTTGGTGGTGGCCTGGGAGACCAGCGTCAGCTTGACCAGCTGCTGGGTGATCGACGAACCACCCTGGGTCTGCCCCTCCGATGCGTTGTTGACCAGCGCGCGCAGGGTGCCCTTGACGTCCAGGGCGCCGTGGTCGTAGAAGCGCGAGTCCTCGATCGACAGGAGCGCGTCCTGCATCACCGGCGCAATTTTCTTCAGTGGCACGTCCTGCCGGTTCTCCTTGTAGAAGTACGCCAGCAGCGAGCCGTCCGAGGCCAGCAGGCGGGTGGTCTGCGGGTTGGGCTCGTCGACGAGCTGAAGCGGCAGGTCGACCACGCCGTTGGAGACGTGGTTGGCGGTGACCGCAACGATCGCGGTGGTCGGAATCAGGATGAAGGCGACGAGCACCCCGGCGAGCGCTGACAACCGCGCCATCGACCCGATGACGCCCCCCTTGGAGCGCGGGGAGTTCTCCGACTGCGCCAGCTTGCGAGCGGAGGCGCTGACGTCGTCCCAGAACATGCCCCTCAGCCTACGTGACCCGCCGGAACGTGCCCGCCACCTAGCCAATAAGGACTATGGAAGATGGTCCCGAACGCTCTGACGGCCCTCTCAGCATTTTCCTACCTTTGGAGACAAGGACTCACTCCGGTCATTCGGACCGGTCTCGGGAGGTTTCAGATGTGGAATGAGAACTGGGCAGCACAAGCCGCCTGTCGCGGTAAGTCGGACGCCTTGTACGTCAAGGGTGCCGAGCAGAACCGCGCCAAGCAGGTCTGCGCAACGTGCCACGTACGCGCCGAATGCCTCACCGAGGCGCTCGACAACCGTATCGAGTGGGGCGTCTGGGGTGGTATGACCGAGCGCGAGCGTCGAGCGCTGCTGCGTCGCCGGCCGAATGTCACCACCTGGCGCAACATCCTCCAGGTCGCCGTCTAGCTCTTCAGCTGCCGCCGGCGAGCAGATCGCCGATCTCACGCAATCCGTCGAGGTCGTGCACGTCGCCGGCCAGCGCCGCAACGGACACCGTCGCCACCCCCGGGTGTGCGGCGGTGAACCTTTTCCTGAGTCCGGTCTCTCGTCGGGACACCCGCATACGCTCGGCGTGGACAGCGAGCAGGTCCGCGGTCACCTTGTCGGTGGCGTCGCCGGCCTCGAGCTTGCGGCTGCCCGACTCGGCATCCGCAGCCGTTATGCCGTCGGCACCATTCTCGTGCACCCGGTTGACGACCAGTCCGGCCAGCGGCATCCGCTCCTCGGCGAGCCGTTCGACGAAGTAGGACGCCTCGCGCATCGCCGCCGACTCGGGCGCAGCCACCACGATGAACGCGGTCTCATCGGCCTGGAGCAGTGCGTATGTGCCCTCTGCCCGTTGCCGGAATCCGCCGAACAAGGTGTCGAAGGCGGCGACGAATGTCTGCATGTCGGTCAGCACCTGGGCGCCCAGCACCTTGTTGAGCGCGCTCGTGACGATGCCGAAGCCGGCCGTCAACAATCGCGCCGGGCCCTTCGCCGGCGCCAGCAGCAGCTTGATGAACCGGCCGTCGAGCATCGAGGACAGCCGATCGGGTGCGTCGAGGAAGTCGAGAGCCGATCGCGACGGCGGGGTGTCGACGACGATGAGGTCCCACTTGCGTTCCTCGTCAACCGCTTGGGCGTGCAGCTGGCCCAGCTTTTCCATCGCCATGTACTCCTGCGTGCCCGCGAACGAGCTGGACAGCGCCACATAGAACGGGTTGTTGAGGATCTGTGCGGCCTTCTCCGGCGATGCCTGCTGCTCCACGACCTCGTCGAAGGTGCGCTTCATGTCGAGCATCATGGCGTCGAGGGTGCCCCCGTCATTGCCGACGTCCTTGACCGGGCGGGGGGTGTTGTCGAGCTCAGTCAGCCCCATTGACTGGGCCAGTCGCCGGGCCGGGTCGATCGTGAGCACGCAGACGTTGCGGCCCTGCTCGGCGGCGCGCAGCCCGAGTGCCGCCGCCGTTGTGGTCTTGCCGACTCCGCCGGAGCCACAGCACACGATGATCTCGGTCTTGCGGTCGCCGAGCAGCTGGTCGATGTCGAGGGTGCCGGCGGACGCGCTGCTGCTCGGGCCGCCTCGCGGGGTCGTACGCCCCTTGCGGGTCGACGGCGTGGTCTGTGCCTTACCGGTCATGCGCCGACACCTGCCGACTTGAGGGTCTCGGCGAGCTCGAACAGGGCGCCGAGGTCGATGCCGTCGCTGAGGGAGGGCAGCTCGGCCAATGGCTGTCCGCAGTCGTCGAGGATGTCGCGCTGGCCCTCCTGCAGGTGCTGGCGCTCGAGATGCGCGAGTCCGCCGGTCAGCAACGCCGGGGCTGCGGCCTCATCGAATGACGCCTTGGCCAGCGACTTGGCGATTGCCGGCGCCTTGACCGTGCCGGCGTCCAGCGCCTTGCGGGTCGCGGCGCTCAGCAGCGACGGGCGTACGAGATTGAGGATGACGTGGCCGATTGGCAGCCGTGACGAGGTCAGCTCGGCGATGCCGTCGAGGGTCTCCTGCACGGGCATCTCCTCGAGCACCGTGACCAGGTGCACCCGAGTCTGCGGCGAGCGCATCATCTGCATGATGGAGTCGGCCTGGCGACGGATCGGGCCGACCTTGGCGAGTCCGGCGACTTCAGAGTTGACGTTGAGGAACCGGGTGATCCGACCGGTCGGCGGAGCGTCCATGATGACCGCGTCGTACGTGAACGAGTTGTCGTCGTCGCGTCGACGGGCCGCTTCGTAGACCTTGCCGGTCAGCAGCACATCGCGTACGCCCGGGGCGATGGTCGTGGCGAAGTCGATGATGCCGAAGCGGTCGAGGGCCTTGCCGGCACGACCGAGCCGGTAGTACATCGCGAGGTATTCCAGCAACGCCGACTCGGGATCGATCGCCAACGCGTACACACTGCCGCCCCCGAGGCCGACCGCGATCCGACGCTCTTCGTACGGCAGCGGTGGTACGTCGAAGAGCTGGGCGATGCCCTGGCGCCCTTCGACCTCGCAGAGCAGGACCTTCTTGCCCTCACTGGCCAACGACATCGCCAACGCCGCGGCGACCGTCGTCTTGCCGGTGCCGCCCTTGCCGGTGACGACATGGAGCTGGGTCGAGAGAGCCACGCGTCGAGCGTACTTCGGTGGTGCGGCACCGCACGCTGGGTTGGGGCTTTGGCGGTGTGATCCCCGCAACGCTCTGCTCAGTGTTTTCCCTACTGACCCCAAGGGATTGCCGCCCGTAGCGTGAGGGGTCCCCCCAGAGGAGTCATCATGCGTCGACATATTGCGGTCAGTGCAGTCCTGATGGTCTGCGCGCTCGGTGCATGCGGAGACAAGGATTCGTCGGGCTCGAGCGAGCCGACGGGTGCCAAGACGACGGGCAGTTCCGACTCGGGAGGCAAGGACACCGCCGCGTTCGACCCCTGCACGAAGATCTCCGAAGCGGAGATCAAGACGATCCTCGGGTATGACGTGGTCAAGAAGGAGACTCCCGGCGGTGGCTGCTCGTGGGGCAACGAAGCCGATCCGCGACTGGCCAGCCTCTCGGTGACGGAGGGGACGCCGGCCGATCAGGGTGGCGGAATCGAGAGCGCCAAGGTCGGCACCCAGAGCGTGCTGAACGGTGACCCCCAAGACCTCCCGGGCCTCGGGGACGCTGCGTTCCTGATCGTGGGCAAGGGCAAGGCCTTCGCCAAGGACTCCTTCCAGGCGCAGGGCGTCATCGAGGCCAATGGTCAGCTCATCACGGTCGGCATCACCCAGCTCGGCGGTGCCTCTGAGGCCGAGGTGCAGAAGCAGGCCGCGGCCGGCATGAACCTCGTGGGGTCGAAGGTCTGAGGCTTTCGATCATCGGTCGAGCCCGCAAGCAGGTGCCGATACAGTCGGCTCATGACCAAATGGGAGTACATGACCGCGCCGGTGCTCGTGCACGCGACGAAGCAGATCCTCGACAATTTCGGTGTTGACGGCTGGGAACTCGTCCAGATCGTGCCTGGCATGAACCCCGAGAACCTCGTCGCCTACTTCAAGCGGCCGATCGCATGAGTGCGGTTGAGGACCGGCTCGGCGAGTTGGGGCTGACCGTTCCGGAGGTGCCCGCTCCGGTGGCCGCCTACGTCCCGGCTGTGCGGACCGGTTCGTACGTCTTCACGTCCGGCCAGCTGCCGCTGCGCGACGGGCAGCTGCTGCTGACCGGCAAGGTCGGCGGAGAGGTGTCCGCCGAGGAGGCATACGACTGTGCGCAGCAGTGCGCCCTCAACGCGATCGCCGCGGTGAAGTCCCAGGTCGACGATCTCGACGCCGTGGTCCGAATCGTCAAGGCGACGGTCTTCGTGGCGAGCACTCCCGACTTCACTGGTCAGCCCGCTGTCGCCAACGGCGCGAGCGAGCTGTTCGGGAGTGCCTTCGGCGACGCCGGCCAGCATGCTCGCAGCGCGGTCGGCGTGCCCGTCCTGCCGCTCGATGCGCCGGTCGAGGTCGAGCTCATCGTCGAGATCGGCTGACGATGCGCGTTCCGGTGCCTGAGTCCCTCCGCGAGCACGCGGATCGGGTCGGCGAGGTGGCACCGACGCGCGACGCCGCCACGGTGGTCGTCGTACGTGACGGGGCCAAGGGCATCGAGGCCTATTTGCTGCGGCGCCAGTCGTCGATGGCGTTCGCGCCGGGGATGTACGTCTTCCCGGGTGGCGGGGTCGACGAGGCCGACAGCGATGCCGACATCTCGTGGGTCGGGCCGCCGGCGTCGGAGTGGGCCGCCCGGTTCGGCTGTTCCGAGGACGTCGCGCGCGGCTTGGTGTGCGCGGCGGTGCGCGAGACGTTCGAGGAGTCCGGCGTCCTGCTGGCCGGACCCGACGAGCACTCGATCGTCTCCGACACCAGCGCGGCATCGTTCCAGGAAGCTCGCCTCGCGCTGGAGGCCCACGAGCTGACGTTCGGCGCGTACCTCGCCGATGCCGGCATGGTCCTGCGCACCGATCTGCTGGGTGCATGGGCGCACTGGATCACCCCGAGCTTCGAGCCGCGGCGCTATGACACGAGGTTCTTCGTCGCGGTGCTGCCCGAGGGCCAGGCCGTCGGTGACCTGGCCCGCGAGGCCGACCGCGCGCACTGGACGCCGCTGTCGGACGTACTCGCCGCTGTCGACTCCGGTAGCGCGGCGATGCTGCCGCCGACGTACGTCACGTGTCGGGAGGTCTCGGAGTTCGCTGCGTCGGAGGTGTTGGCTGCGGCCGCCAGACGAGCGATCCCGACGATCGAGCCACAGCTGGTGGACCATGACGGAGAGCTGTTCCTCGAGACCGACCTGGGAGACCTGACATGAGCGAAGCTGTTGCCGTCACGGGTCGAGCCTCGTTCGTGCTGGCCGCGAATCCCGGGATCATGACGCTCGACGGCACGAACACCTGGATCCTCCGCGAGCCCGGAGCCGAACGGTCGGTCGTCGTCGACCCCGGCCCGGCCGATG
>JAWWPE010000043.1:0-6261 GCA_033850895.1 Nocardioidaceae bacterium
GCTCCGCCTCGGCGTCCCCGCGGCCAATCTGCACGTCTTCAGCGAGGGCTGTGAGGAGCACACGCGGATGCTGGAGTTTCGCGACCGGATGCGCGCGGACGATGAGGTGCGCGACCGCTACCTCAACGCCAAGCGCGCACTGTCGGCGCGCACCTGGGCGTACGTCCAGGACTACGCCGACGCCAAGTCAGGCATCATCCAGGAAATCCTCCAGGATCTCTGAGCGGTCATTGTCGGATCCAGTTGGGCCCCGTTCGTCGTACTTGTGTACGACGATTGATCCGACATAGGAGCTGAGATGAAGTACATGATGTTCGTGGTGGCCGATCCCGAGGCCGAGGGGCAGGCACCGGACCCCGAAGTGGACGAGATCGATGCCTGGTGCGACAGGTACGTGGCCAACGGCAAGCACGTCATCGGTGAGCGGCTGCGCCCGACGGAGGACGCGACCACTGTCCGTCGGCGTGACGGCAAGTTGCTGGTGACCGACGGACCCTTCGCCGAGACGCGCGAGTGGATCGCGGGATTCGACGTCCTCGAATGCGCCGATCTGGATGAGGCCATCGAGATCGCCTCCAAGCACCCGATGTCGGCCGAGGGCCGGATCGAGCTACGGCCGTTCTGGCCGTTCGAGGGCTAGATGCCCGGCGGTGAGCGCGTGACGACGGATGACGTCCGTCGCGCGCTCGCCGACGCCATCGCCGAGCAACGCCTGCGCATCGTCGCGACCCTGATCCGTACCACCGGCGATTGGGACCTCGCCGAGGATGCCGTCTCCGATGCCGCCGAACGCGCGCTGGTCCGCTGGCCCCAGGACGGCATCCCCGACAACCCCGCGGCCTGGCTCACCACCACCGCACGTCGACGCGCCATCGACGTACTCCGTCGCGCTGACGTCGAGCGCGCCAAAGTCGCCGACCTCGCCGCCGAGGAGGCACTCGCACCACATCCAGAAGGGCTGCCGGACATGTCACCGATGACCGATGACCGACTCCGACTGATCTTCACCTGCTGCCATCCCGCGCTGCCGCTCGAAGCCCGCGTGGCTCTGACGCTGAAGATCGTGGCCGGGTTGCCGACCGACGCGATCGGCCGGGCCTTCCTCACCTCCGAGGCGACGATGGGCCAGCGTCTCCTGCGCGCCAAGGGCAAGATCGCCAATGCCGGCATCCCCTACCGCGTACCCTCCGACGACCTGTTGCCCGCGCGGCTCGACGGCGTGCTCGCGGTGGTCTATCTGGTCTTCACCGAGGGCTATGCGACGGGTGCCCACCACCTCGCCGACGAGGCCATCCGGCTGGGGCGGCTACTGGCCAACTTGATGCCCGACGCCGACGAACCTCGTGCCCTGCTCGCTTTGATGCTCCTGCAGCACGCCCGGCGCGATGCGCGGGAGGTCGACGGAGAACGCGTCACGCTCGAGCACCAGGACCGCAGCCTGTGGGACCGGGCCGCGATCGACGAGGGTCTCCGGCTGCGTCCGCCGCGGAGGCCGTCACGGGGTGTCTACGCCGTGCAGGCCGACATTGCCGCCGTCCACTCCCTGGCCGCCCATGCCCACGACACCGACTGGGCGACGATCGTCGATCTCTACGACGAGCTGCTGGCCCTCACGGGATCACCCGTCGTCGCCCTCAACCGGTCGATCGCGGTGGGCATGAGCGAAGGTCCGCTGGCCGGTCTGGCCCATCTCGAGAGCGTGTCCGACGATCCTCGGCTGGTCGACCATCACCTGGTCGCGGCGGCGCGCGGAGACCTGCTGGCCCGCGCCGGTCTGCACGAGGAAGCGGTGATCGCGATCGAACGCGCCGCGGAGCTGGCGCCCACTGACCAGGAACGTCGTCAGCTCACCCGTCGCGCCGACGAGCTCCGACGCGGCTGACCCTGCCACTCAGGCGGCAAGCCCCAGCTTGGCCATGCGTTCGGCGTGGGCCTCGGTGATGCGGGTGAACATACGACCGATGCCGGCGAGGTCCATCCCCGGATGGTCGACCCCGCCGACCAGCACGACGCTCAACGCATCACGCTCGGCCACGACCATCTGGGCCTGACTCAACGCCTCCCCCATCAGCCGCCGGCCCCACAGGGCAAGGCGGCCGCCGACACGTGGATCGGCATCGATCGCACCGCGCACGGCATCGATCACGAACTCGGAGTGGCCGGTGCCGCTCAACGTGTCGAGCACCAGTGCACGGGTGTCGGCGTCGAGGTAGGCGGCGATCTCGCGATAGAAGTCCGCGGCCAGACCGTCCCCGACGTATGCCTTGATGAGTCCTTCGAGCCAGTCCGCCGGCGCCGTCAGCGTGTGGAACCGCTCGAACGTCACCCGGAACGGCGTCATCGTCTCGTAGGGGTCCTCGCCCATCTCGACGAGCCGGTCGCGGAGCTTCACGAAGTGGTCGAACTCGGCCGCAGCCATCGCGGCGATCTCGACCTTGGTCTTCAGATCGGGCGCCATCTTGGCGTCCTCGGCCAGCCGTTCGCAGGCGCTGATCTCGCCGTACGCGAGGATCCCGAGGAGCTCGATCACCCCGGTTCGGTAGACCGGATCATCGATGGTCTGGGGAGCCGGAGTGTCCTGGGAAGCCATAGCTCCGCAGCGTAGCGCGGGCTCCGCGGACGCGGACGATAGAATGAACCCAGTTCATCCACGATTTTATGAAGAATTCGAGAAGACCCTGACTACGTTCAAAGATCTGGGCGTCATGCCCGAGATCGCCGACGCCCTCTCTGAGGTCGGCATCGAGCACGCTTTCCCGATCCAGGAGATGACGCTCTCCGTCGCTCTCATGGGCACCGATCTCATCGGACAGGCCCGCACCGGAACCGGCAAGACACTCGCCTTCGGCATCCCCGTCATCCAGCGCACCGTCGCTCCCCACGACCCCGACTACGACGACGTCAAGACCGGCAAGCCGCAGGCCCTGATCGTCGCTCCGACGCGTGAGCTGGCGATCCAGGTCGCCAGCGACATCGCCATCGCGTCCAAGCTCCGGGGCACCCGCAACCTGACGATCTACGGCGGCGTCCCCTACGAGTCGCAGCTCGACGCGCTCGACGCCGGTGTCGACATCGTCGTCGGCACCCCCGGCCGCCTGCTCGACCTGGCCAACCGCGGGGCGCTCGACCTGTCGCACGTGAAGTCGCTGGTCCTCGACGAGGCCGACGAGATGCTCGACCTGGGCTTCCTCCCCGACGTCGAGTCGCTGCTCGCCAAAACCCCCGAGACCCGACAGACGATGCTGTTCTCTGCCACCATGCCCGGCGCGATCGTCGGCCTGGCCCGCAAGCACATGCGCCACCCGATGAACATCCGCGCCGAGTCCGGCGATGACAACCAGATGGTGCCGGCAACGGCGCAGTTCGTCTGGCAGGCGCACGAGATGGACAAGGCCGAGATCGTCGGACGCATTTTGCAGGCCGACGACGTCGGCAAGGTGCTGGTGTTCACCCGCACGAAGCGCACCGCCCAGCGGGTCGCCGACGAACTGATCGACCGCGGGTTCCCGGCCTCGCCGCTGCACGGCGACATGGCCCAGCCTGCCCGCGAGAAGGCGCTCGCGCGCTTCCGCGAGGGCAAGGTCGACATCCTGGTCGCCACCGACGTGGCCGCCCGCGGCATCGACGTCGCCGGCATCACCCACGTCATCAACTACAACTGCCCCGAGGACGACAAGACCTATGTCCACCGGATCGGCCGTACTGGTCGCGCCGGCGCCTCGGGCATCGCCGTGACGTTCGTCGACTGGGCCGATCTGGTGCGCTGGAAGCTCATCAACACCGCACTGGGCCTGCCGTTCGACGAGCCGCAGGAGACCTACTCGACGTCCGACCACCTGTTCCACGACCTCGGCATCGACCGCAACGTCAAGGGCCGCCTCAAGGCCGCGTCACCGCGCGAGCCCAAGAAGGACGACGACCGTGGCGGACGAGGTCGCGGCAGCGGCGGCGGCCGAGGCGGAGATCGCGGCGGACGCGGCGAGGCCAAGCCCCAGCAGTCGTCCAATGGTTCGGGCGAGAAGCAGGGCGAAGGACGTCCCCGCCGCAATCGCAACCGCACACGTTCACGGGGTGGAGCCCCGGTCGCCAAGACCGACTAGGGCTTCGCCGTCAGGCCGTGACGACGACCTTGGTGCCGACCGGCGCGAAGTTCCACAGCGCGATCGCGTCGGGAAGCCACTGGCGTACGCACCCGGCCGACAGCGGGGTGCCGAGCTGGGCCTTGGTCTGCTCGAGGTTGCCGGAGTTGTCCCGGGGCACCGCGTGGAACCCGATCGGAGCCGAGAAGCCAGTGGTGAAATGCACGAAATACTCGAGCTTGCCCGAGAAGTCGAAGGACGTCGCATAGCGACTGCGTGACAGCACCGAGAACGTGCCCGGGTGCAGGTTGTCGAACCGGCTGCCCGACACCAGGTAGGTCCGGTCCACCTTGTCGTCCGACCCGACCAGCCACACCCGCTGCTCGCTCTGGTCGAACACGATGCGGTAGCCGGTGCCCGATCCCGGAGGCAAAGCCGGCGTGTCCGCCTTCTTGGCCTCCTTGGCCTTCTTGGCCACCGATGACGTCAACGCCTCGATCTTGGGCTTCGGTTTGGGCACCGTGATCGTGGCCAGGGACGCGGTCTCGATCGACGTCGGATCCTCGGCGTCATGGGCCACCGCAGCGGACGCAGGGGCGTTGCGGACCTGCGGCACGATCCCGACGGCGGTGCCGCCAACCAGGACGGTGATGCCCAGCGCCAACGCCAGGACGCTGATCCGGCCGCGACGGCGGCGGACGCGGCGATGCGAGGCGGTGGGGTTGGGCACGGGTCAATGCTAACCGCGCACCCCGTGCTTGCGCAGGCAACTAGGATCGATTACTCTAACTAGAGTATTTCACCCAGAGTAAGGAGGAGCCATGAAGCGACCCGCGAATGCGTTGTCACTCGCAGTGCTGACCCTGCTCTTCGAGAAGGCGATGCACCCCTACGAGATGTCGACGACCCTGCGCCAGAGGAGCAAGGAGGAGAGCATCCGGCTCAATTACGGATCGCTGTACGCGGTGGTCGAGTCACTTCGCAAGAAGGAGCTGATCACCGCCCGCGAATCGGTCCGCGAGGGCAACCGCCCCGAACGTACGGTCTACGAGATCACCGACGCCGGAGCCACGGCGATGCACGAATGGCTCAGCGAGATGTTGCGCGACCCGAGCCCGCAGTTCACCGACTTCGAGGCCGCGCTCTCCCTCATGGGTGCCATCCCGCCGGACGAGGCGCTCGCCCTGCTGCGGCTGCGACTCAAGGCACTGCGCATCAGCAGCAACCAGTACGACGGGATCCGCTCCAACCTCCCAGAGCACTTCCCCGCGCTGTTCCTCGTCGAGGGCGACTACGCCGAGGCCGTACGCCTCGCCGAGATCGCCTTCGTCGAGAAGCTCGTCGCCGACCTCGAACGTGATCGCCTCGGCGGTATCGAGGTGTGGCGCCGCATCCACGAACTCAGGGACGCCGGACACACCGGCGAAGAAGCCAACGCCAAGCTCATGGAGGAGTTCGGCGACGTCCTCACCTGGGACACCTAGAAATCAATGATCCCCGGCCGACGGCAATCGACCGGGGATCGGAACCTGAGCCGCAAGCGACCCCGGCCCCCACGCACAGGGTATCGAGCGGCTCCTCTCAAAGGAGTCACCATGCACGACCCGCAACCCATTCGACCCAACCGGAACATCGCGACGAGCATCTTGATGTTCGCCGCATTCATGGATCTGCTCGACGTCACGATCGTCAATGTGGCGCTGCCGGCCATTCGTGACGATCTGCACGCCACTCCGGCGCACCTGGAGTGGATCCTCGGGGGCTACACGCTGGCCTTCGCTGTGCTGCTCATCACCGGAGGCCGCCTCGGCGACATCTTCGGACGCCAGCGCATCTTCCTGCTCGGCGTTGCCGGCTTCACCGCCGCCTCGCTGGCCGCCTGCCTCTCCGGGAACGGTGACACGCTCGTGATCGCGCGCATCGTGCAGGGTGGCTTCGCGGCAATGATGGTGCCGCAGCTGTTGTCCACTGTGCAGGTGTTGTACGCACCCAAGGAGCGTGCCGCCATCTTCGGCATGATCGGCGGCGTCTCGGGCACCGCCGCGGTCATCGGCCCGCTGCTCGGTGGTTGGCTGATCACCAGCAACGCGTTCGGCATCGGCTGGCGAAGCATCTTCCTGATCAACATCCCGGTCGGCATCGTGCTGCTCGTCCTCGCGATCAAGTACGTCCCCAACACCCG
>JAWWPE010000022.1:0-5747 GCA_033850895.1 Nocardioidaceae bacterium
CGGGCACACTGACCGCCGACCAAGCGCGCGAGATCGCTGGCTCCGACACGGTCACCGACGATGAGTCGGCGATGACGATCACGACCCGCGAACCGTCCCGCATACTGACCCAGCTCGCCAACCGTGATGCCCTCGACGGGCTGAGCGTCAGCGGCGCCTCGCTCGAAGACGTCTTTCTCGAGCTGACCGGGCGGGAGTTCCGGGCATGAGACCTCTTCGGAGCCTGGCGCAGGCGATGCTCAAGGGCTATTTCCGCGACCGGATGGCGTTGTTCTTCTCGATCCTGTTTCCCCTGATGTTCCTGGTCCTGTTCGGCGGCATCTTCACCGACGACGGCGCGTCCAAGGCCGATGTCATCCAGGTGGGGCACGTCTCGGTGCTCGACGATGCTCCCAAGGAGGCCAAGGCGGCATTCGCCAAGAGCCTCGGCATCACCAAGTCGACGGACGAGGCGGCCGCCCTCCGCAAGGTGCGCAAGGGAGACGCCGACGCGGTCATCACTCAGACCGGCGACACCCTGGTCCTTCACTTCTCGCAGGCTGACCAGGTCAAGGCCGCCGAGGTACGGGGACAGTTCCAGGCAATCGTGCAGGCGGCCAACATCTCGGTCACCGGCCAGCCGCCGAAGTTCGACGTGAAGTCCCAGCAGGTCGAAGACGAGTCGCTGTCGGCGATCCAGTACTACACGCCGGGCCTGCTCGGCTGGGCCATCGCGTCGGGGGCGACGTTTGGCGCCGCGGCCAATCTCGTGGTGTGGCGCAAGAACGGTCTCCTGCGGCGGTTGCGTCTCGCACCCATACGTACGTGGTCGGTGGTGGCCGCGCGCGTCGCGGTGAGCCTGGCGATCGCGTTGATGCAGGCGGCGATCTTCGTCGGCATCGGCAAGGCGTTCTTCGGTCTGCAGCTGGCCGGGTGGTGGCCGATGATCATCCCGCTGCTGGTCTGCGGCACGCTCGCGTTCATGTCGATCGGCTTGTTCGCCGGAGCGGTGGCCAAGACCGAGGAGGCGGCGATCGGCATCTCGAACTTCGTGGTGCTCCCGATGGCGTTCCTCTCGGGCTCGTTCTTCTCCCTTGACGGTGCGCCGCACTGGATCGAGATCGTGGGCAAGGCCTTGCCGCTGAAGCATCTCAATGAGGGGATGCTCGACACGATGGTGCGAGGTGACGGGCCGAGCTCCGCCGTGTTGCCCATGGTCTTCCTGCTGGTGTTCGCCGCCGTAGTCACCACGATCGCGGCCACCTTCTTCCGCTGGGACGACTAACCTTCCAGATTTGATGCGTTATCGCTGACTTTGACGGTCTTGGTGAACAGCAAGGCATCTAATCAGCGCAACGCACAGCCCCACGCAGGCCCGCGGGGGTCCACAGGGTGGGTGCGACCAGCGGAGTTTGCGCCGCGCAGTGACCAGAGTCGAGGCGTGCCAGCTTCGTCGCCGATCCCCGAACTCCTGCTTCGCCGGCCCTTCTCGTTCCAGATGGCCATCGCTGCAGGAATGTCACCGGCACAGTTGCGCGGAGCTCGTGTTCAACGGATCTTTCGGGGCGTCTACGCGGCGGCTGGGCTCGAACTCACCACGAAGGTCTACCTTGATGCGGCTCTACTCGTCATGCCGGCAGATGCGGTCGTCAGTCACACGAGCGCGATGACGCTCTACGGTCTCGACGCGCCGCGCCGATTCCCACGCCTCAGCTTCTCGACCAATACCGCGGCTGTGAGCAGACACCCGACCATCGAGTTGCATCGCAGACGCGGACGTCTGACCAGGTACGAGCAAGCTGGGCTACCGGTGACCGGACCAGATCGTACGTTCGTCGACTGCGCGTGCGTGCTGTCGTTCATTGAGCTCGTGCAGCTCGGAGACTGGCTTCTGCATACGAACGCGACGACGCCTGAGGTGCTTTCGTCGTACGCACAGGCGCGGCACCTCGACGGCGTTCGACGCGCACGGCGGGCACTGCGGTGGGTACGGTCCGGCGCGGAATCGCCGCGGGAGACGCTCGTCCGCTTGATGTTGGTCCTCGCGCGCATGCCAGAGCCGGAGTGCAATCTCGACATCCGCACCGCCGCCGGCAGATTCATCGCGCGGGGCGATCTGCCGTATCCGGCCTGGAAAGTTCTCGTGGAGTACGACGGGCAACAACACGTAACCGATCCGAAGCAGCGGCAACGCGATCGGGAGCGACGCGAAGACTTGGAGGCGGAAGGTTGGCGGGTCATCATCGTGACGGCGCGCGATCTGCGTGAACCGCGATCCATACCGTGGCGCGTGTTCAAGGCGCTCAGGGATCGTGGCTACACCGGTCCGCCACCGCGGTTCAATGACACGTGGAGTCGCTGGTTCGGGCATGGGACGCCGATTTGATGCCTTGCCGTTGACGAAATCCGGTCAGGTCAACAACAACGCATCAAATCTCGAGGGTCAGAGGTTGCGGAGGTAGTCGGGGTCGTCGTCGGGGCCACGTGGTCCCGGGGGTGCCTGGGGCCGGCGCGGCTTCGTCGGCCCGCCACCGGGCAGCGACCGCACCCGGCCGAGCACTAGCCACAACAGCGGACCGATCGGTACGAGCAGAAGCGCCACGAACCACAGCGGTTTGGGCAGGTAGCGCGCGCGGTCCGAGGGCGTTGCGATCAGGTCGAACAGGGCGTACACGAACAACGCCACGACGATGACGATGAGAAGTGCCTTGCCCATGAGTCAACGTTACGGGGGCGCCGCAACCGGCCCGGTCCACCGATCGGGTTAGCGATTAGGCTGCGGTCATGAAGGCTTTCTGGACCTACACCCTCGCCCGGATCGCGGTGTTCGCCGTGACGTATGCGGTGGTCTGGCTGGTGGCCAGGATCTTCCTGGAGTCCACAGCCGTCGAGAACCTGTTCGTCCTGCTGATCGCCCTGGTCGGTTCGTCGGCCATCTCGGTGTTCGCGCTCGCCGGCCTCCGCGACAAGCTCGCCCAGAACGTCCAGGAGCGCGCCGCGCGGATGACCGAACGCATCGAGGAGTCGCGCCGTGCCGAAGACGTCGACTGAGGACCGCGCCTGGATCGCCGAAGCCATCCGGCGGGTCGACGCCGACGCCAATCGCAGCGCCGACACCCACCTGCACGTCCTGCCGATCCCGGTCCCGGGCATCGAGCTCTATCTCAAGGACGAGTCGGTGCACCCGACCGGAAGCTTGAAGCACCGGCTTGCCAGGTCGCTGTTCCTGTACGCGTTGTGCAATGGCTGGATCGGGCGCGGCAGCACGGTGATCGAGGCGTCGAGTGGTTCGACGGCGGTCAGCGAGGCATTCTTCGCCAGGTTGATCGGCCTGCCGTTCGTGGCGGTGATGCCGGCCTCGACGAGCCCGGAGAAGATCGCGCTGATCGAGTTCTACGGAGGGCGATGTCACCTCGTCGACGACCCGGCGACGATGTATGACGAGGCGCGCCGGCTGGAGTCCGAGTGCGGCGGCCACTACATGGACCAGTTCACATATGCCGAACGCGCCACCGACTGGCGTGGCAACAACAACATCGCCGAGTCGATCTTCGAGCAGATGCAGGCCGAGCCACACCCGTGCCCGACCTGGATCGTCGTCGGCGCCGGCACGGGTGGCACCTCGGCAACGATCGGCCGGTTCGTCCGCTACCGCCGGTTCAACACCCGGGTGGCGGTGGCCGATCCGGAGAACTCGGCGTTCTACGGGGGATGGGAGACCGACAGGTCCGATGTCGTCACCGACACGCCGTCCCGGATCGAGGGCATCGGCCGCATGCGGGTCGAGCCCTCATTCGTCGGCGGCGTGATCGACGACATGGTGCACGTCCCGGATGCCGCCTCGATGGCGGCGATGCGCTGGGTGTCTGAGATTCTCGGGCGCCCGGTGGGGGGCTCGACCGGCACGAATGTATGGGGGTCGCTGACCCTGATCGAGCAGATGCGGGCAGCCGGCGAATCGGGGAGTGTTGTGACGCTGCTGTGCGACGGCGGGGAACGCTACGGCGACACGTACTTCAACGACGACTGGCTAGCCGCCAAGGGGCTCGACATCACGCCGTACGCCGCGATCCTCGAGGAGTTCGGCCGTACGGGCGTCTTCACGGGCTAGGTGACCGGGACGATCGTCGCGGAGACCAGCACGCCGTCGTCGATCACCAGCTGGCCCATCGTCCCGCGCGGCTGGCGACGCTTGTCGGTCGGCGATCCCGGGTTGAACAGTCGTTGCCCGGCCGGCTCGGTGTCCCACGGGATGTGCGAGTGTCCGAACACCACGAGGTCAGCATCGGGAAACCGTTCACGCATCCGGAACGCCCGACGCTCCTTCGGCCCGCTGTCGTGGATCATCGCGACGCGTACGCCGTCCAGGTCGAGCTCGAGAGTCTCCGGGGCGCCCCAAGCGGCAACGTCCGGGCCGTCGTTGTTGCCGAGCACGACGTGCACCGGCGCATACGCACTCAGCTCGTCGAGGACTCCCGGAGTGCACACGTCGCCGGCGTGCAAGATCAGGTCGACGTCGCGCAGCTGATCGGCGACGGCCGGGGGCATGGCCTTCCAGAAGCGTGGCGCGTGGGTGTCGGAGATGACGGCGACGCGCAGCACGTCAGGATCCGATGACCAGACCAAGTGCCAGCCCGGCGGCGTACACGAGCTCAGCCAGGCCGCTGTCGCGCAGCACCGGGATCAGCGCCATGCCCTTGGCGCCGGACGCGACGGTCTGGCGGGCACGGACCGCGATCGGCACCATGAGCAGGCCCAGCAGGGCCCAAGCGGTGAACCAGGCTGCCCAGACCAACATCGCGAGGGCGATCAGCACCAGCAGGGTGAAGAAGCGGCGCGTGCGGGCGTCGCCGAGGACCACCGCGAGGGTCTTCTTGCCCGACTCGATGTCGGTAGGGATGTCGCGCAGGTTGTTGGCCACCAGGATGGCGCAGGCCAAGGAGCCGACGCCGATCGCGACGGCAACCGCCAGCCAGGTGAAGTCCTCGATCTGCACGTACGCCGTGCCGAGGACCGCGACCAGGCCGAAGAACACGAACACGCTGACCTCGCCGAGGGCGTGATAGCCGTACGGCGAGGGGCCACCGGTGTAGGTCCAGGCCGCCAGGATTGCGGCGGCGCCGACGAGCAGCAGCCACCAGGTCGTGCTGGCCGCGAGGACGATGCCGAGCGCGCCGCCCAGCGCGAAGAATGCGAAGGCCGCACGCTTGACCTGCTTCGCCGGCACCAGACCCGATCCGACCAGGCGAAGCGGTCCGACCCGGTCGGCGTCCGTGCCCCGGATGCCGTCGGAGTAGTCGTTCGCGTAGTTGACGCCGATCTGCAGAGCCAATGAGACGCCGAGGGCCAGCAGTGCGCCCCACCAGGAGAACGAGTCGTAGAACGCGGCGACCCCGCTGCCGGCAACGACCGGCGCGATCGCGGCGGGCAAGGTGCGTGGACGGGCTCCGGCGATCCAGAGCTTGGCGGGGGTCGGCGTGGTCACGAGCGACAAGTCTGCCACCACCCTTATCTGCACCACGGACGTGGCTGTCAACGTTGTGTTGACGGTATCTTGACTGTCAACGTACTGTTGACGAGATGAGTTCTGCACCCGACGACCTGGCCGACCTGTTGGCCAACGCGATCGCGCGCATGGACCCGACGATCGGACGCCGGCTCGACACCGATCGGCAGGCGCACCTCGACCTCGTGGTGCTGACCAGCCGGGCGCACACCGAGACCGGCAACCTCGTACGTTCGGCGGTCTCGTCCGCGCGTTCTGCCGG